>DASSLH010000166.1:0-6465 GCA_035689625.1 Candidatus Methylomirabilota bacterium
CCGGCACGACGCTGCAGCACCCGCGCGCGGCCAACGTGCGCATCGTCGTGCTCGAGTCGGGCGGCGCGCGGCTGGACACCTGGGTGCTGGAGCGGCGCGACGTGGCCGAGGACTACCGGACCCTGTTCGGCCGGCAGCCGCAGCACCTTCCACGCCCACGTCAGGATCGGATAGCGCCGCACGTCGAGCACCACGTCGCGATGCAGCGCGAACGAGGTCTTGTCGCTGCGCAGCCGCAGGGCCACGCGCCCCTCGTCACGCACGGTCTCGATCGAGGCGTCGCCCGTGAACTCCTTCATCTCCCAGCCCACCGGCACGCCGCTGGCCGGCAGGCGCGCGGGGACCTCGTCGGTGATCGGGACCCGCACGCGGCCCTGCCCGTCCGCCGTCGGCACGCGCGGCGCCGGCAGCGCCGCCGCGACCGCGCGCCCGGTACCGGGCGCCGCCGCGGACCGCACCAGGCCCGACGACGAGGGCGACGAGGTGGCGCTCGACACCGCGCCCAGTCCGCCGCCCGGCGCGCCGAAGTAGAACGCCCGGTGCCGCGGGTTGGAGAGCAGGATGGCCGCGCCGGTGGCGAGCAGCAGCACGCTGACGAGCGCCACTGCCACCCCGGCCCCGTACTGCTGCCGCCGGCGCTTCACCGTCGCGCTCCCCGCCGGGCGCGCCCCGTGTGGCCGCGCCGCAGCGACAGCCGGATCGGCGAACCGGCGAAGCCGAACGCCAGCCGGAGCGAGCGGACGAGGTAGCGCGCGTACGAGAAGTGGATCTCGTCGGGCCGGTTCACGCGCACGGCGAACGTGGGCGGCGCCGCGCTCACCTGGCTGGCCGACTGCACGATCAGCGGCTCGCCGCCCACGGACACGGGGCGGCGCTCGACGGCCTGCTTCAGCACGCTGGTGACGTCGGCCGGCGGCACCCGCCGGCGTGTCTGGGCCGCCACCTCGTCCACCGTCTGGAACACCTCGCGCACGCCCTCGCCCCTCGTCGCCGCGGTGAAGCAGATCGGCGCGTAGTCCAGGAACGGCAGCCGCTCGCGCAACTGCTCGACCACCTCGGCCTTGCGCACCATGCCGGGCGGCACCAGGTCCCACTTGTTGACGACGAGCACGGCGCCGCGGCCGGCCTCGTGGGCGTAGCCGGCGATGTGCGCGTCCTGCGCGGTCAGGCCCTCGGAGGCGTCGACGACGATGAGCGCGACCTGGCAGCGCTCCAGGCTGCGCAGCGCCATCACGACCGCCAGCTTCTCCAGCGGCTCGTCGACGCGGCCCTTGCGCCGGATGCCCGCGGTGTCCACCAGCACGTAGGGCCGGCCGTCGTGCTCGAACGCCGTGTCCACGGCGTCCCGCGTCGTGCCGGGCTCGTCGTGCACGAGCACGCGCTCGGCGCCGATCATCGCGTTGACGAGCGACGACTTGCCGACGTTGGGCCGCCCGATCACCGCGAGGTGCACGACGCCGGCCGGCGTCGGCGCCTCGGTGACGTCGGGCGTGCGGGCGCGGAGGATCTCGAGCAGCTCGGCCACGCCGCGGCCGTGCTCGGCGGAGACCGGCACGGGCTCGCCGAAGCCGAGCCGGTGCAGCTCGGCCAGGGCGCTCTCCTGCCCCCCGGCGTCCACCTTGTTGGCGGCCAGCACGACGGGCCGGTCGCTGCGTCGCAGCACGCGGGCGATCTCCGCGTCCAGCGCCGTCACCCCGGCGCGCGTGTCGACGACGAGCAGGACGAGATCGGCCTCCTGCATCGCGGCCAGCACGTGGCGGCGCACGCCCTCGACCAGCGGCTCGGGAGAGGAGGGCTCGAAGCCGCCGGTGTCGATGACGGTCGCCTGCCAGCGCTCGAACTCGACGTGCCCGTACAGGCGATCGCGCGTCACGCCGGGGACGTCGCGTACCAGCGCGCGCCGCTGGCCCACCAGGCGGTTGAAGAGCGTGGACTTGCCGACGTTGGGCCGCCCCACGATGGCGATGATCGGCCGCGCGAGGCTCTGCTCGAGCCCCCCCATCACGTCAACTCCCGGAGCAGCGCGGGTGGCTCGGCCTGCACTGGCACGACGCGCACGCCGAGCGTGCGGGCCAGATCGTCCGGCGTGAGGTCGTCGAGGAACACGCCCTCGCCGTCGCGCAGCGCCACCGCCGGGATCAGCACCGCCTCGCCCAGGTCGCCGGCCATCGCCAGCTGCCGCTGGATGTCCTGGCCGGTCAGCAGGCCGGCGACGCCGAGGCTGCCGCCGAAGAACTCGTTGGCGATCGCCACCACCCGCGCGCGCGCGCCGGGCAGCGCGCCGAGCAGCCGCGCCAGCCGCGGCGCGTACAGCGTGCCGCTGACCACGGTCAGCCGCCGCGCGGCAGGGGCGCGCAGCCGCCGGGCCGCCCGCGCGAAGTCGTCCTCGAAGCGCCGCACCAGGCCGATGCCGTCCTCGGCGATCGCGAAGCCCTCGTAGGCCTCGGCCGGCGGCAGCGGGCGGCCCGCCTGCAGATAGACCTCGTCGCCGAGGAACACGAAGCGGCTGTCGAGCGTGTCCAGGTAGCGCGCCTGCCAGGCGGCCACGGTGGCCACCAGGGCCCGCGCCTCGTCGTCGGTCAGCGTGCGCAGCTGCGGCAGCCGCTCGCGGTGCCGCGTGAGCCCGACCGGCACGATCGCCGTCGTCGCCACGTGCGGATGCAGCGGGGCCAGCTCGCTCACCGTGCGCTCGAGGTGGGCGCCGTCGTTGAGCCCCGGGCAGAGCACGATCTGCGCGTGCACGCGGATGGCGGCCTTGGCCAGCCGCTCCAGGCGCGGCAGGATCTCCACGCCGTGGCGCGGACGGCCCAGCAGCTCCCAGCGCAGCGCGGGGTCGGTGGCGTGCACGGACACGTAGAGCGGCGACAGGCGCTGCTCGAGGATGCGCTCGAAGGACGGCTCGTCGAGGTCGCTCAGCGTGATGTAGTTGCCGTGCAGGAAGGACAGGCGGAAGTCGTCGTCCTTGACGTAGAGGCTCTTGCGCATGCCGCGCGGTAGCTGGTGGATGAAGCAGAACACGCACTTGTTGGCGCACGTCGCGATCTCGCCCGGCCGCGGCGCCTGCAGCTCGAGGCCGAGGTCGCCGCCCGGCCGGCGCGAGAGCGTCAACGCGTGGCGGCGGCCCTCCCGCTCCACGTCCAGCGCCAGCCGCTCCTCGGCGCCGTAGAACTGGAAATCGATGGCGTCGCGCAGCCCGCGCCCGTTGATCGCCAGGATGCGATCGCCCGCGCTCAGCCCCGCCGCGGCGGCCGGCGTGCGCGCGCGCACGGCGGCCACCACGACGCCCTCAGCGGAAGAGCGCGGTTTCATCCGGCTCGCGACTCTCGTCGGCGTGCGTCGCGTTGAGGAAGCGCATGCCCTGCAGGATGTACTGAAGCCCGGAGACCACGGTGAAGATCGCCGCCAGCCACACCACGGTCTTGAGGCCGGTCGACACGCCGTAGAAGCGCGCCAGCAGCCCCATGAGCACCGTGAGGACCTGGAAGAAGGTCGCGATCTTGCCCTCCCGCGTGGGTCGCGGGGTGATGCGGCCGCCGGCCATGTGGATGCCGAGTGCGCCGATCATCAGGATGATGTCGCGGCTCAGCACGACGGCGGCGATCCAGAACGGCAGGGCCTTGAGCCAGGTCAGCGCGACGAAGGACGAGACCAGCAGCAGCTTGTCGGCCATCGGGTCGAGGAAGGCGCCCAGGCGGCTCTGGCTGCCCCGGCGGCGGGCGACGTAGCCGTCCAGCAAGTCGGTGAGCGCGGCGGCGGTGAACACCGCCAGCGCCGCCCCCCGCTCCTTGTAGACGAGCAGCGAGACGAACACCGGGATCAGCAAAATGCGAAGGACGGTCAGCCAGTTCGCCAGTCCCATGAAGACATCAGTTTAGCACCCGGTAGGCGGCCAGTTGCCCCAGCCAGGTGGGCGGCAGCTCGACGTCCAGGACCACCGAGCCCGGCTCGTCCACCCGGCCCACCACCCGACCGTGCTCGTAGCAGAGGGCCAGGGCGGCGCCGTCGCCGTGCGGAATCCGCAGCGTCACGCTGCCGCTGGCCGGCAGCGCTGCGTCGATGGCCTTGAGCAGGTCGGGCAGGCCCTCGCCGCTCGCCGCCGAGATGGCCACGCCGCCGCGGCGGGCGACCACCGCCTCCAGCGACATGCCGGCCCGGTCCAGGCGGTCCACCTTGTTGAGCGCGAACACCGTCGGCCGATCGGCGACGTCCAGCTCGCCCAGGATGCGCTCGACCGCCTCGGCGTGCTCCTCCAGCGCCGGGTGGCTGGCGTCCACCACGTGCACGAGGACGTCGGCGTCCTTCAGCTCCTCCAGCGTGGCGCGGAAGGCGGCCACCAGCTCGTGCGGCAGCTTGCGGATGAAGCCGACCGTGTCGGTGAGGATGAACGCCCGCGCGCCGGCCGGCCGGACGAGCCGCGCGGCGGGATCGAGCGTGACGAAGAGCTGGTCGGCGGCGGTGAGGCGGGCGCCGCTCAGGCGGTTGAGCAGCGTGGTCTTGCCGGCGTTGGTATAGCCGACGAGCGCGACGACTGGCAGGCCGGCCCGGCGGCGTCCCTCGCGCTGCAGCCGCCGATGCGACTGCACGTGCTCGAGCTCGCCGCGCACCTGCATCACGCGGCGACGGATCACCCGGCGGTCGGACTCCAGCTGCGTCTCACCAGGGCCGCGGGTGCCGATGCCGCCGCCCAGCCGCTCCAGGTGGCTCCACTGCCCGACCAGGCGCGGCAGCAGGTAGGTCAGCTGCGCCAGCTCGACTTGCAGCTTGCCCTCGGCCGTGCGCGCGCGCTGGGCGAAGATGTCCAGGATCAGCGCGGTGCGGTCGATGACCTTGAGGCCGAGCGCCTGCGAGATGTTGCGCTCCTGGATGGGCGACAGCGCGTCGTCGGTGATGAGCAGGTTGCCGCCGTGCTCGCGGGCGGCCTCGCCGATCTCATCGACCTTGCCGCGGCCGAAGTAGAGCGCCGGCGTGGGCGACTGCCGCTCCTGGATGACCCGGTGCACGACCGTGGCGCCAGCCGCCGTCGCCAGGCCGGCCAGCTCCTCCAGCGATTCCTCGACTTCCCAGCGGCGCTGGCGGGGCAGCCGCATGGCGGCGATCACCGCCCGCTCCGGTCCCCGCCGCGTGCCGTGTCCGTTCGCGCTCGCGTGTCGTCGCGGTCGACTCACTCGATAAGACCCTCCGTCTTCAGCTTCGCCTCGATGGCGGCCGCCACGCCCTCGGCGCCGGCGGCCGCCGCCACGTCGATCCAGTCCAGGCCCGGCTCGCGCGCGAACCACGTCACCTGCCGCTTGGCGTAGCGCAGGGTGTCGCGCTGCATGAGCCGGAGACCCTCTGCCTCGCTCAGGTGTCCGAACGCGACCTGAACGAACTGCCGGTAGCCGATGCCCTGCATCGCCGACAGCTCCGGTCCGTAGCCCTGCGCCAGCAGCCCGCGCACCTCGTCGAGCAGGCCGGCGGCGACCATCGCCTCGGTCCGCGCGGCCAGCCGCGCGGCCAGCGTCCGGCGCTCGAGGGCAAGGCCCACGTGGACCAGATGCCACGGCGCCGGGGCGGCCCGCCATCGGACCTGGGCGTCGCCCACCGCGCTGCCCGCACGCAGCCGCTCCAGCGCGCGCACCACGCGGACCTCGTCGTTGGGATGCAGCCGGCGGGCCAGCGCCGGCTCCACTGCACCCAGGCGCGCGTGCAGCGCCGCCCGTCCCTCGCGCGCCGCCAGCCCGGCCAGCTCGCGCCGGAACTCCGGATCGGCCGGGGGCGCGGGATCGAGCCCGCGCAGCAGCGCCCGCACGTAGAGGCCGGTGCCGCCCACGACCGCCGGCAGCCGCCCGCGCCCCCGGATCTCGCCGATGAGGCGCTCGGCGTCGGCGCGAAACCGGGCGGCGTGATAGCGGTCGCTGGGATCGACGACGTCGATCAGGTGGTGCGGCACCGCCTGCCGCTCGGCGGCGGTCGGCTTGCCGGTGGCGGTGTCCATGCCGCGGTAGACCTGGCGAGAGTCGGCGCTGATCACCTCCAGCGGCACGCGACGCGCCAGCGCCACGGCAGCGGCGGTCTTTCCGGCGCCGGTCGGTCCGACGATCACGAGCAGCGGGAGACGATGCCGATCCATCGAGGTGAGTGTACGCACTACCAGGTCCTCTTCAGCTCCCGCCGGATGTCCAGCATCGAGACGCGGCTCACGATGGGGCGCCCGTGGGGGCAGAAGTACGGCGTCTCGGTTGTCTCCAGATCGGCGACGAGGCGCTCCATCTCCTCGGAGGCCAGCGGCGTGTTGGCCTTGATGGCGGCACGGCAGGCGACGAAGGCGAGCGCGCGATCGAGGGTCGGCGCGCCGGCCTTCGGGTCGGCGAGCTCCGCGACGACGGCCTCGACCAGCCGCTTGGGCTCGTCGCCCTTGAGCAGCGTGGGCACCGTCTGCAGCCTCACCGCATCGCCGCCGAAGGCCTCGAAGGCGAAGCCCAGCCG
>DASSLH010000167.1:0-5322 GCA_035689625.1 Candidatus Methylomirabilota bacterium
CGCGCGCGCCGGGCGGCGCTGCCGGCGTTCGCGGCCGCCGGCGCCATGCTGCGCGCGCTGGGGCGGTCGCCGTCGCTGGCGCTGCCGTACCTGAATCTCCTGCTGCGCAAGGCGCCATGACGGCGCCCGCCGTGTCGGTGCTGATGGCGGTGCGCGACGGCGCGCCCTGGGTCGCCGAGGCCGTCGCCAGCGTGCTGGCGCAGACGGCCGGCGACCTCGAGCTGATCGTCGTGGATGACGGCTCGACCGACGCCACGCCCGACCTGCTGTCGGCCGTGAGCGATCGCCGCCTGCGCGTCGTCCGCCAGCCGGCGGCCGGGCTCACGCGCGCGCTCAACCGGGCGCTGACGGTCGCCGGCGCCCCGCTCGTGGCGCGCCTCGACGCCGACGACGTCGCGCTGCCCGAGCGGCTCGCCCGCCAGCGCGCGTTCCTCGAGCGCTGGCCCGAGATCGGCGTACTCGGCACCGCCGCCCGCGAGGTGGACGACCGCGGCGCCACCGTGCGCATCGTCCAGCCGCCGCCGGACGACGCCGCGCTCCGGCGCGCGCTGATCCGCGCGAACCCGTTCGTGCACTCGTCGGTGATGCTGCGGCGCGCGTTGCTCGAGCAGGCGGGCGGCTACGACGAGACGCTCGCCGTGGCCCAGGACTACGACCTCTGGATGCGGCTGGCGCGGCTCACGCGGCTGGCCAATCTCGCCGACGTGCTCGTCGTCCGCCGCCTGGGCCCACGCCGCGTGTCCGTCGCGCGCGAGGAGGACCGGCTGCGCACGGAGGCGCGCGTGCGCTGGCGCGCGGTGCGCAGCGGCAGTTACCCGGCGTGGTGCGCGATCTTCGCGCTGCGCCCGGCGCTGGCGCTGGCGCTGCCGCGGCCACTGCGCCGCGCGATGCGGGCCGCGCGCGCCGGCGCGCACGCGTGACCGACATCCCCATCCTGGAGGTGCTGGTCTCCACCCAGGCCGGCGGCGGGCCGCAGCACGTGCTGACACTGGCCGGCGGGCTGCGCGCGCGGGGCTGGCGGCTGCTGGTGGCCGGCCCCGCCGACGGCACGCTGTTCGCGCGCTTCCGCGAGGTCGGCGTCGAGCCCGTCGAGCTGCGTACCGACCGGCTGTCGCCGCTCACGCTGCTCAGGCTGGTGCGCCTCGTCCGTGCCAGCGGCGCCCGCATCGTGCACTCCCACGGCAAGGGCGCGGGCCTGCACGCCCGGCTGGCCGCCCGGCTCACCGGCGTCCCGGCCGTGCATACGCTGCACGGCATCCACTACGAGCGCTACGCGCCGCCGGCGCGCGCGGCCTACCTGGCGCTCGAGCGCCGGCTCTCGACGTGCACGCGCGTGGTCATCAACGTGTCGCGCGCCCAGGAGCGCGAGGGCCTCGCGCTGGGGCTCTTCACGCGCAGCCAGAGCCGCGTGATCCTCAACGGTGTGGACGTCGCCCGCCTCACCGCGCGCGCGCTGGACCGCTGGGATGCCCGCGTCGAGCTCGGTCTGCCGCAGAGCGCGCCGGTCGTCGGCTGCGCGGCGCGCCTCGACGAGGTCAAGCGCCTGGACCTGCTGCTGCGGGCGGCGGCGCGACTGCCGGCGCCGCCGGCCGTGGTCGCGCTCATCGGCCGCGGCCCCGAGCAGCCGCGGCTGCGCGCGCTGGCCGCCGAGCTGGGCCTGGGCTCCCGCGTGACGTTCGCCGGCGAGATCCCGGAGGCGGCACGGCTCTTCGCCGCCTTCGACGTGTTCGCGGCGCCCTCGCGCAAGGAGGGGCTGCCGCTGGCGGTCGTCGAGGCCATGGCGCTCGGGCTGCCCGTCGTGGCCAGCGACATCGAGGCGCATCGCGAGGCGCTCGGCGAGGCCTCCGAGGGGCTGGTGGAGGGCACGCCGGGGGCCTTCGCCGACCGGCTGGGGGCCGTGCTGCGGGACGCCGCGCTGCGCGGCCGGCTGGCGGCCGAGAACCGCACGCGGGCCCGCAGCGAGTTCGACGTGCGGGAGATGCTGGCGGCGGTGGACGGGGTGTACAGGGCTGTCCTCGCGCTGTAGTACCATAGCTCGGCATGCGTTGGATCGCGGACGCCGATACCTCTCGCCCCGAGTCGGGACGATCACGCCGTCGGCTTCGCTTGTCCTGAGCGACCGCGGGGCCGCGCCGGCGCCCCCGCGCGCGCCGCGGGTGGCCCTCGTGCACGACTGGCTGACCGGCATGCGGGGCGGCGAGCGCTGCCTCGAGGTCTTCTGCGAGCTGTTCGCCGACGCGCCGCTGTTCACCCTGCTGCACGTGCCGGGCAGCGTCAGCGCCGCCATCGAGCGCCACCGCATCGTCACCTCGTTCGTGCAGCGCCTGCCGGGCGCGGCCACCCGCTACCGTCATTACCTGCCGCTGTTCCCGGCGGCGGTGCGGCGCCTGGACCTCGCCGGCTACGACTTGGTGATCTCGCTCAGCCACTGCGTGGCCAAGGCCGTGCGGCCGGGCCCCGGCGCGCTGCACCTCTGCTACTGCTTCACGCCGATGCGCTATGTCTGGGACCTGGAGGAGGACTACGCGCGCGGGGGCGGCGCGCTGGCGCGGCTGGCGCTGCCACCGGTGGCCGCCGCGCTGCGGCGGTGGGACCGCCGCACCGACGGCGTGCACGACTTCGTGGCGATCTCGCGCCACATCGCCGAGCGCATCCGTCGCGTCTACGGCCGCACCGCCGAGGTGATCCATCCGCCGGTGGAGCTGGACCGCTTCCGCCCCGTCGCCGCCGTCGACGATTACTACCTCGTCGTCTCGGCACTGGTGCCCTACAAGCGCGTGGACCTCGCGGTGGCCGCCGCCGGCCGCCTGGGACGGCGGCTGCTCGTCGTGGGCCGCGGCCCCGAGGAGGCGCGCCTGCGCCGCCTGGCCGGGCCGGGCGTGAGCTTCCTCGGCTGGCGCTCCGACGCCGAGGTGGCCGAGCTCTACGCGCGCTGCCGCGCGGTGCTGTTCCCGTCGGTGGAGGACTTCGGCATCGTGCCGCTGGAGGCGGCGGCCGCGGGACGGCCCACGATCGCGCTGGCCCAGGGCGGCGCGCTGGAGACGATGGTGGGGCTCGACGGCGCCGAGCCGCCCACTGCGGTCTTCTTCGCCGAGCAGACGGTGGACGCGCTGGCGGCGGCGCTGCGCACGTTCGAGGCGCAGGCGGCGCGCTTCGAGCCGGCCGCGCTGCGGGCGCGGGCCGCGCGCTTCGACCGGCCGATCTTCGCGCGTCGCGTGCGCGAGTACGTCGACGCGCGCTGGGACGCGTTCCAGGCGCGGCGGGCATGCTGAAGGCGCACTCGCGGCTCTTCGAGCAGCTGGCGTTCGTCGCCGACCTCGTCGTGATCGTCGCCAGCTGGACCGGCGCCTACTGGGCCCGCTTCCACCTGCTGCCGCACCACGACGTCCCGCCGTTCAGCGGCTATGCCCTGCAGCTGGTGCCGATCCTCGTCGTGTGGAGCATCGCCTACCGGGCGTTCGATCTCTACCGCCCGCAGCGCCTCGGCTCCCACGTCTCCGAGTGGTGGGACATCACCAAGGCCTCCACGCTGGGCGTGCTGGTGCTGATCGCGATCATGACGTTCGCGTTCCGCGCCTACGACTACTCGCGCGTCGTCATCGGCGTGTTCTGGGTGGCCTCGATCATCGGCGCCAGCCTTTCCCGCGGCGTGTTCCGCGAGGTGCTGCGCGTCGCGCGGCGGCGCGGCTATAACCAGCGCTACGCGGTGGTGGTCGGCGGCGGCGAGCCCGCCGCCGAGGTCCTGCGCGTGCTGCGGCGGCGGCCCGACACCGGCATCCGTGTGCTCGGCCTGCTCAGCGACAAGCGCGACGTGGAGGGCGCCGGCGTGCGCTGGCTGGGCGGCATCGAGGAGATCCACACGGTGCTCACGACCCAGCCGGTGGACATCGTGATCGTCGCGCTGCCCCACAGCGACTACCCGCGGCTCACGGCCGTGCTGCACGAGATCGGCGACGAGCCGGTGGACATCCAGCTGGTGCCCGATCTCTTCAGCCTGGCCTCGCTGCGCGGCGGCGTCGAGGAGTTCGAGTCGGTGCCGTTCATCCACCTGCGCGAGTCGCCGCTGTATGGCTGGAACCTGGTCCTCAAGCGCGTCTTCGACCTGGTCCTCGGCACGCTGGGGCTGCTGCTCGCGCTGCCGGCGATGGCCGGGATCGCGGCCGCCGTGGGCCTGACGTCGGGCCGGCCGGTCCTCTACCGGCAGGAGCGGATGGGGCTCGACGGCCGCCGCTTCCGCATGCTGAAGTTCCGCACGATGACGCCGGACGCCGAGGCGGCGACCGGGCCCCGCTGGGCCACGCGCGACGATCCGCGGCGCACGCCGCTGGGCGCCTTCCTGCGCCGGTGGAGCCTCGACGAGCTGCCCCAGCTGTTCAACGTGCTGCGCGGCGACATGAGCCTGGTGGGCCCGCGGCCGGAGCGGCCCAGCTTCGTGGAGGACTTCCGCCGCCGGGTGCCGGGCTACATGCTGCGGCACAAGGTCAAGGCCGGCATCACCGGCTGGGCGCAGATCAACGGCTGGCGCGGCAACACGTCCATCGAGAAGCGCATCGAGTACGACCTGGACTACATCACGCGGTGGTCGCTCGGCCTCGACCTCAAGATCGTGCTGCAGACGCTGTGGCTCGGCTTTCGGAACCGGAACGCGTACTGACCGGCGAGCCGGCGCCGCCGCCGCGCTGGCTGGCCGCCCTCCACACGCCGCTGCTCGTCGCGCTCGCGGTGGGCCTGGCCGCGTCGATCTCGCTGGCGCAGCTCGCCCTGGGCGCGCTCGCGGTCTGGGTCCTGCTGGCCCGTCGGCACGGCCTGCTCGGTCCGCTGCGCTGGCCGCTGCTGCTGCCGCTGGCCGCGTTCTCCGCCTGGACCGTGATCGCCGCGCTGCTGTCCGCGCAGCCCGGCGACAGCCTCCGCGAGTGCAAGAATCTGCTGACGCTGGCCGCGGTGTTCGTGCTCGCCAACGCGCTGCCCGACCCGGCGGCGGCGCGGCGTTTCACGCGCTGGCTGCTGCTGGCCATCGCCGTGGTCGCCGCGCTCGCCGTGGTGCAGGCCGCCGCCTGCCCGGCCGCGGGCTTCACGTCGCCGGCCACGACCGCGATCGGCCACTTCTTCCACAAGTGCGCCCGCGCGCGGGGCTTCTACAGCATCTACATGACGCTGGCCGGCGTGCTGGCGATGGCGATCACGGCGACGCTGCCGCGGCTGGCGCGGCCCGGCCGCGAGATGCGCTGGCTGGCACCGGCCTTCGTCGTCGACGGCGCCGCGCTGGCGCTCACCTACGTGCGGGGCGCCTGGCTCGGCCTGGCCGGCGGCGCGCTGGCGACG
>DASSLH010000168.1:0-3721 GCA_035689625.1 Candidatus Methylomirabilota bacterium
CCTCGGCGATGCGCACGCGGGCGAAGCGCCCGGCGGTGAAGTCGCGCCGGCCGCGCAGGTAGACGACGCCGTCGATCTCCGGCGCCTGGCCGGCGATGCGGCCCTCCCAGTCGAACGCGCCGTCCTCGCTGGGCCCGTCCACGAGCACGTCGGTGACGGCGCCGACGAGCTTGCCGGCGCGCTCCCAGGCGATGGCGTCCTGCGCCTCCTGCACGCGCGCGGCGCGCTCGGCGGCGACGTCGGGCTCGACCTGGCCGGCAAAGCCGGGCGACGGCGTGCCCTCCTCCGGCGAGTACGTGAACACGCCGAGGCGATCGAAGCGGACCTCGTCCACGAACTCCAGCAGCCGCTCGAACGCCGCGTCCGTCTCGCCGGGAAAGCCGACGAGCACCGTGGTCCGCACGGTCACGCCGGGGATCGCCGCGCGGAACTGGGCGACGATGTCCTTCATGCGCCGGGCCGTCACGGCGCGGCGCATCGAGCGCAGCACCGCGTCGTCGGCGTGCTGCACCGGCATGTCCAGGTACGGCACCACGCGCGCCGTCGCCCAGCGCTCGACGAGCCGGTCGTTGACGTGGGCGGGATGCAGGTACATCGGCCGGATCCACGGCATGCGGGTGTCGCCCAGCGCCTGGAGCAGGTCGGCGATGTCGCCGTTGCCGGGCAGGTCGCGGCCGTAGGCCAGGGTGTCCTGCGACACGAGGATCGCCTCCTGCACGCCGCGCGCGGCGAGCCCCTCCACCTCGCGCACGATGTCGCCCAGCGGCCGGCTGCGATGGCGCCCGCGGAACTGCGGGATCGCGCAGAACGTGCAGCCCATGTCGCAGCCCTCGGCGATCTTCACGTAGGCGTAGGGCACCGTCGCCGTGAGCAGGCGCGGCGTGGCGGCGTCGTAGAGGTAACCCGGCGGCGCCGACGTCGCCCAGTCGTGGCGGCCGGCGGCCTGGCGGACGAGGTCCACGACGGCCGGCAGGTTGGCGGTGCCCAGGATGCCGTCGATCTCCGGCATCTCCCGCATCACGTCGGCCCCGTAGCGCTGGGTCAGGCAGCCGGTCACGATCAGCGCGCGGCAGCGCCCGCGCTCCTTGAGCCGCGCCAGCTCGAGGATCGTGGTGACCGACTCCTCGCGCGCGCGATCGATGAAGGCGCAGGTGTTGACGATCAGGCACTCGGCGTCCTCGGCGCGCTCGGCGAGGGGAAACCCCGCCGCCGTCAGCGCCCCGAGCATCACCTCGGAGTCGACCTGGTTCTTCGGACAGCCCAGTGTGGTGAGATGGACCTTCATGGGTAGAGACGCAGTATACCGCGGGGGCGCGGACGGAACGTCAGCCGCGGTAGTTCGCGAACTGCAGCGCGATGCCGAGGTCCTTCTCGCGCAGCAGGGCAATCACCTTCTGGAGGTCGTCCTTGGCCTTGCCGCTCACGCGCACCTGGTCCTCCTGGATGGAGGCCTGCACCTTGAGCTTGGTGTCCTTGATCAGGCGCACGATCTCCTTGGCCTTCTCCATCGGGATGCCCTGCTGCAGGCCGATCTTCTGCCGGAAGGTGCTGCCGGCGGCCGGCTCGACCTTGCCGTACGTGAGCGCCTTGAGCGGCACGCCGCGCTTGTGCAGCTTGGACTGGAGAATGTCCACCACCGCCTTGAGCTTCATCTCGTCGGCGGCGGTGATGACGATGTCGGTCTTCTCCAGCGCGATCTCGTTCTTCGTGCCCTTGAGGTCGTAGCGCGTGTCCACCTCGCGCCGCGCCTGGTCCAGCGCGTTGGTGACCTCCTGCATGTCCACCTTGCAGACGACGTCGAAGGAGTTGTCGGCGGCCATGGCGGCAGTTTACCGCAGCGGCACCGTCGCCACGCCCTTGGGCGCGACGAACGTGAAGAGCGAGTCGGGCAGCCCGCTGTTGACCGTGGTCTTGCGGAAGTTCATCGTCACCGTGTTCTCGAACTGGTCGTAGACGGTGGCCCGCCGCACTTCCCACGACCGCGGGTCGACGGCCAGGATGAGCCGGGCCATCGTCGGCAGCGGCTGCTTGGGCGTGAGGTCGAGCACGACGTTGCCGTCCTTGTCCCGCGGGTCGGCCGGGTTCAGGAAGCGCACGGCGAAGTGCTCGCGCACGCGCCCGAGGCCGGCCAGGAAGGAGCCGGCCGGGCCCGCCAGCGCCTCGGGGGCGGCGCCGACGTTGACCTGGCCGAGCGCCGGCGTGTAGATCCACAGCGTCTTGCCATCGGAGACGATCTGCTGCGGCGTGGGATCGGCGTACTCCCAGCGCAGCTTGCCGCCCTTCTTCAGGTAAACCACGCCCTCGGCCGGAATCGTCTGGTTCAGGCTCTTGTTGTAGGCGCTCTGCGCGAAGTCCGCCTTGAGGTCGCTCATCTTGCCGTAGGCGCCCTCCAGGCCGCGCACGGCGTCGTCGAGCGACATGGCGCCGGACGCCGGCGCCGGGGGCTTCGTCTGGGCGGCGGCCTGGCCGGCCGCGCCGCCCACGAGCAGCGCGGCGAGCACGGCGATGAGCACGCCAGTCATGGCTTCACTGTACACCGGCGGCCCCGAACGCCACCGGCCGCGTCACCGCCTCGGCCAGCCGCGCCAGGTACTCCGCGCGCGGGATGCTGACCGCGCCCAGCGAGGTCAGGTGCGCCGACGGCACCTGGACGTCGAGCAGCGTGGCGCCGACGGCGCGGGCGCGCTGGGCCAGCGCGACGAGCGCAACCTTCGAGGCGTCGCTCGCGCGGTGGAACATCGACTCCGCCGAGAACAGCGCGCCGACGGCGACGCCGTAGACGCCGCCGAGCAGCGCGCCGTCGGCCCCCCACACCTCGACGCTGTGCGCCCAGCCCAGGCGATGCAGGCGCACGTAGGCCGCGCGCAGCGCCGGCGTGATCCACGTCTCCTCCCGGTCGGCGCAGGCGGCGATGACCTCGGGGAACGCGGCGTTGAGCGTCACGCGGAAGCGCGCGCGGCGCAGGGTGCGGGCCAGGCTGCGCGAGACGTGCGGGGCGCCGGCCGGCAGGATCGCGCGCGGGTCCGGCGACCACCAGAGCAGCTCGTGCGCCTCCACCGGCCACGGGAAGATGCCACGGCGGTAGGCCTCGATCAGCGTGGCGGGCTCGAGGTCACCGCCCTCGGCGAGCAGGCCCTCGGCGTCCGCGCGGGCGGGATCGGGAAAGCGCAGCCGGCACGGCGGAAGCGGGCGGGGTGGCGGCGTGGGCGCGACGGCGATCTCGAGCACCCGGGCAGCTTACTCGCCGGTGACCCGCCGGACCTCCTCGAGCGTGGTCGTGCCCTCCCGGACCTCGACCTGCTTGATCTCGGCGGCGCCGGCGCCGGCCACGATCAGGTCACGGATCTCGCGGGTGACCGGCATCACCTCGTAGAGCGCCACCCGGCCCTTGACCCCGGTGAAGTTGCAGACCTGGCAGCCGCGGCCGCGGTGGAGCGTCAGCGGCCCGCGCCCCTGGGGAACGAAACCCTGGCTCACCAGCTCCGCCTCGTCCATCTCGTAGGGCACGCGGCAGTCCACGCAGATCTTGCGGGCCAGGCGCTGGGCGACTGACGAGCCGCAGCGAGGAGCCGAGCAGGAACGACGGAATCCCCATGTCGATGAGCCGTGTGACGGTGGTCGCCACGTCGTTGGTGTGCAAGGTGCTGAGCACCAGGTGACCGGTCAGTGCCGCGCGGCTGGCGATCTGCGCGGTGTCGAGGTCGCGCATCTCGCCGACGAG
>DASSLH010000169.1:0-2411 GCA_035689625.1 Candidatus Methylomirabilota bacterium
CACCCCCACCGCCCGCCGCTACATGTTCGGCTACACGCTGCTGGCGCCGGCGGTCCTCTACGTCGTGCTGCTCGTCGGCGCGCCATTCCTGTTCTCGCTCTACCTCGCCATGAGCGACACCAGCACCGGCGCGCCCATCGCGCGCTTCGTCGGGCTGGAGAACTTCAGGTCCGCCGTCGAGACGTCGGTCTTCTACCGCGCCCTCGGCAACACGCTGCTGTTCACGTTCGGCGCCGGCATCCTCAAGGGCCTGCTGGGCACCACGCTGGCCTTCCTGCTGCTGCAGCCCTTCCACGGCCGCAAGTTCGTGCGCGCGCTCATCGTGGTGCCGTTCACGCTGCCGATCGCCGTCAGCGTGCTCGGCTGGAAGTGGATGTTCGACTCCCAGTTCAGCGTGATCAACTGGGCGCTGTCGCGCCTGGACCTCATCGGCCCCTACGGGTCGGCGAGCTGGCCGGTGTGGCTGGGGCAGCCGGGCCTGGCCCTGCTGTCCGTGATGTTCGTCAACGTCTGGCGCGGCTTTCCCTTCAGCGCCATCGTGCTGCTGGCCGGGCTGACGTCGGTGCCGCCGGAGATCATCGAGGCGGCCAAGGTGGACGGCGCCTCGTTCCTCGTGCGCTTCCGCAAGGTGATCGTGCCGATGATCGCGCCGATCCTGTTCATCGGCAGCGCGTTCGACACGGTGTTCACGCTGTCGGACCTGAGCATCGTGTACCTGCTGACCAACGGCGGCCCCGACGGCGCCACCGAGATCCTGCCCACGCTGGCCTACAACACCGGCATCCGGGGCGGCGCGCTCGGCCGCGGGGCCGCCATCTCGCTGTTCCTGGTGCCGCTGCTGCTGCCGCTCATGTACCTGCTGCTGCGCACGCTGCGGCGGAAACAGTACTGATGGCCACCGTCACGGTGGCCGACCGCCCGGTGGTGATCCCGCGCACGGCGCGGGCCCGCGCGATCCGCCGCCACGTCCTGATCTACCTCGGGCTGACGCCGTTCATCGTCATCGCGATCTTCCCGATCTTCTGGATGGCGATCACGGCGATCAAGCAGGACGCCGACCTCTACCTGGTCGGCGCCAGCCCGTTCTGGTTCCGGCTGCCGCCGACCTGGCACAACTTCGACTTCCTGTTCCACAACACGTCGTACGGCGACTGGATCGTCAACACGATGGCGATCTCGTTCTGGGTCTCGACGATCACGCTGCTGGTGGCGGTCCCGGCCGGCTACGCGCTGGCCCGCCTGCGGCTGCCGTTCGCCGAGAACCTCGGCATCGGCATCTTCATGACGTACCTGGTGCCGGGCATCATCCTGTTCATCCCGCTGGCGCGCATCGTCGGCATCCTCGACCTGCAGGACTCGTGGTGGTCGCTGGTGGTCGTGTACCCGACGCTGACGATCCCGTTCTGCACCTGGCTGCTCATGGGTTTCTTCAAGACCGTGCCGTTCGAGATCGAGGAGGCCGCGATGGTGGACGGCTGCGGCCAGCTGGGCGCGCTGCTGCGCGTCGTCCTGCCGGTCAGCTGGCCGGGACTCATCACCGCGGTGATCTTCTCGTTCACGCTCTCGATGCAGGACTTCCTCTACTCGCTGGCGTTCGTCGCCGTCTCCGACCAGAAGCCGGTGCCGCTCGGAGTGGCGACGGAGCTGATCCGCGGCGACATCTACTTCTGGGGCTCGCTGATGGCCGGCGCGCTGCTGGTTGGCGTGCCGGTGGCCATCGTCTACAACTTCTTCCTCGACAAGTTCATCACCGGTATCACCGGAGCCGCCATCAAATGATGCGGTGCACGCAGGACCCGACGCGGGAGGGGATCGAATGACGACGAAGACGCTCGTGGCAGTCGCCGTCGCGGTGATCGTCGTGGCCGGCTGGCAAGCCGGCGCCGGCGCCCAGGACAAGCCCGGCGAGGAGAAGGGCGTGAAGGCCACCAACCTGGTGACGTCGCTGGGGCCGTTCCGCCAGGTCACCAGCATCCCGGTCATCCTGACCGGCCAGACGATCGAGATCGAGCCGGGCGGCCACACCGCGCGCGAGCGGCACCTGGTGCCCTCGTTCGTGTACGTGCTCGACGGCACGCTGGTGACCAACACCGAGGGCGGTCCCATCGGCGTCGGCGGCATCCAGTACCACGCCGCCGGCCAGTCCTACTCCGACCCGGTGGGCGTCTGGCACACCTACTCCAACCCGGGCACGGCGCCGGTGAAGTACCTGCTGCTGCTGGTGGGCACCGGCGGCCCCACCACCGAGAAGGCGAAGGCTGACGAGTAGACGGCGCCGTCAGCGCGCGCGAACGGGCGGCGGCCTCGCCGCCGCCCTGCTCGTCTGTCTCGCCGCGCTGCCGGCCACGCCGTCCGATCCCAGCTACGAGGTCGTCGCCACCGGCGTGGCGCGTCCGCTGGAGCTGGCGCTG
>DASSLH010000170.1:0-2192 GCA_035689625.1 Candidatus Methylomirabilota bacterium
CCTTTTCGCTGTTCAGTTCGGGCTCGTTGAAGGGCGAGCCAGGCGAGGAGGAGGAGCGGCCGGGCACGCGGCCGCCGAAGAATTCCTCGATTTCCTGGCAGGACTGGCTGGGCGGCCCGGTGCCGCTCGGGTTGCCGGCGACGGCGACGCTCGGGGCTCCGAGCAGCAGGCCGGCTGCGACGACCGCAGATATGCGCTTCATGGACGACTCCTTTCGTTGGGCTGGAGAGCGGAGATCCTGGACAGCGCTCCTCCGCGCTGACGCCTGCGCCACGGATTCCTTCCCGGCGGGGTATGAGAGATCGCTTACGTCGCCGGCCGATAGCCCGCAGGTCGTGGTTGCGGGCGACTCACCTGGCGCCCCTCGGCCGCTCTCAGGCCGAACTCGCGCCGGCGCCTGCCGGCGCGCCCGTCTTCGCGTCCATCTCCCGGTACTGCTCGAGCAGCTCCCGCTCCCGCCGCATGCGCGGGAACATGCTCGCCACCAGCGCCGCCCCCAGCAGCACGGCCACGACGCCCGCGGTATACGCCCACTGATCGCCTTTCACGAACGATTCCTTCGCCCCCGCCACGATCGCTTTCGCGTAGTGCGGATAGCGCTCGGCCGTGGTGGCCGCGCTGGAGAACGACTTCTCCAGTTCCGCTTCCACGCCGCTGGTGATCCGCGCCCGGTTCGGCGCCGCCGCGATCGCGCTCGAGACGGCCGCCGCATAGCCGGCCGTCAGCAGCGCTCCGAAGATCGACTGCATGATCGCGCCGCCGAGGTCGCGCTGCAGATCGGCGGTTCCCGAGGCCATGCCGGCGCGGCGCACCGGCACCGAGCCGGTCAGCGAGTGCGAGGCGGGCGTTCCCGCCAGGCCGACGCCGACGCCCACGAACAGGTAGCCGAGCCCCACCTTCCAGTAGGGGATCCCGTCCTTCCACAGCAGCAGCATCGTCAGGAAGCCGAGCAGGCAGAACGCGTACCCGCACAGCAGCGTGAAGCGCGCGCCGCGGGCCTCCACCAGCCGCGCCGAGCGCGGCGCCACCAGCACCATCGCCAACGCCGCCGGGAGGATCGACAGGCCCGAGTCCAGCGTCGAGTAGCCGAGCACGTTCTGCAGGAACTGCTGGCCGACGAACATCGCCCCCATCAGCGAGCCGAACACGACGATCCCGGCCAGCGCCGCCACCCAGAAGATGCGCCGCCCCGCCACCTGCAGGTCGTAGAGGGGGGCCTTGGCACGGCGCTGGCGCGCCACGAAGGCGATCAGCGCGACGACCGCCACCAGCGCCGCGATCGCCGCCGCCTCGGTTTCGCCGTGCGCCGGCGCGAAGTTGATCGCCAGCACGATCCCCGCCACCGCCAGCACCGTGCAGGCGCCGCCGAAGTGGTCGACCGGCTCGCTCGTCTCGTTGACGTGCGAGGGCACGTACCGCCACGCAAGCCACAGCGCCACCACCGCCAGCGGCAGCGTGATGAAGAACACCGACCCCCAGTCGAATTTGGTCAACAGCAGCCCCGACAGCAGCGGCCCGAGCGCCGAGATCGCGCCGCCGAGCCCCGACCACAGCGCGATCGAGCGGGTGCGCGCCTCGCCCGACCACAGCGCGGTGATCAGCGCGAGCGTGGTCGGGAACGCCATGCCGGCAGCCAGCCCCCCGAGCAGTCGCGCTCCGATCAGGACGATCTCGTCGGGGGCCAGCGCGGCCAGCAGCGAGGCGGGGATCGCAAGCGCCGTGCCGGCCAGCAGCATCTGCTTGCGCCCGTAGCGGTCGCCGAGCGCGCCGAGGTAGAGCACGGATGCCGCCAGCCCCAGCGAGTAGCCGACGGCGATCAGGTCGAGCGCGGTCTGCGAGGCGTCGAACGCCTTGCCGATGTCGGGCAGGGCGACGTTGGCGACGGCGAGGTTGAGGTTCGCCACGGCGGCGACCGCGATCAGCGCGGCCAGTACGGCGCGCGGCCGCTTTGGAGCGCTGGACATCGCCCAAGGGTGCCATCCCGACGGCAGGTCCCCATCACCTGAAGCGGATGATCGCGCCGGTGATGCTGGACGATCCGGTCGTCGCCGTCGCCACACGGGAATCGATAGCTGGGTGCCAGAGGCGGCGAGTGAGTGGCTGACCGGTCGGGCCGGCGTTTTGGGCGGCTGGTTCGTGGGTTGCGTATGAGGCCTGTTCGATGAACCGGGCGGAGGCCGGCAACGTAATTC
>DASSLH010000171.1:0-2666 GCA_035689625.1 Candidatus Methylomirabilota bacterium
AGCCCCAGCGCGCGGAGGCCGTCGAGGTACGCGTCCAGGCGGGCGGCGAGCGCGTCGGTGGCGGCGGCGGCCGGGAAGAACGCGCGCAGGCGTGGCGGCGCCTGACCGATCGCCTCCTCGACGACGCCGACGGCGCCCTGCTCCCACAGGAAGTTCGTCAGCGCCTCGAGGGCCTCCTCGCCGGCGTCCACCACGACCTCGACCCAGGCGGCGCGGCCGGCGACGACGCTCACCCGAGCAGCTTCTTCATGCGCTCGAGGAAGGACGTCGCCAGCGGGCCGCGCTCGTTGGACGACGCGGCCTCGAACGCCTCCAGCGCCTCGCGCTGCCTGGCGTTGAGCTTGTGCGGCACCTCCAACAGCAGGCGATAGCAGGCGTCGCCGTGGCCCCGCTCGCGCAGGTGCGGCATGCCCTTGCCGCGCAGCTTGAGGATCTGGCCGGGCTGGCTGCCGGCGGGGACCTTCAGCTTGGCGGTGCCGCCGAGCACCGGGACTTCCAGCTCGGTGCCGAGCGCCAGCTGGGCGAACGACACGGGCAGCTCGCAGTGGAGGTCGCTGCCGTTGCGCGCGAATAGCGCGTGCTCGCGCAGGCGCACGAGCACGTAGAGGTCGCCGGGCGGGCCGCCGTTGACGCCGCCCGCGCCCTCGCCGTTCAGGCGCAGCTGCATGCCGTCGTCGATGCCGGCCGGGATCCTCACCGACAGCAGCCGCTCGGCGCGCTGGCGGCCCTCGCCGCGGCAGCCCTTGCACGGGCTCTTGTTGAGCTGGCCCTCGCCCATGCACTTGGGGCAGGGGCGGGCGACCGTGAGGAAGCCGTGGCTCATGCGCACCTCGCCGCGGCCGCCGCACGCCTCGCACGGCGCCTTGCGCGTGCCCGGCTCGGCGCCGCTGCCGCCGCACGTCGCGCACGTCTCGAGCCGCGGGATCTGGATCTTCGTCTCCAGCCCCGCCGCCGCCTCCTCCAGCGTGATCTTCAGCTCGTACTGGAGGTCCTCGCCGCGCGCGGCGCGCGAGCGCCGGCCGCCGCGGCCGCCGCCCAGGAAGTTCTCGAAGATGTCCTCGAACAGCGAGCCGAAGCCCGGCTCGAAGCCGCCGGCGCCGCCGGCGCCCGGGGCGGTGCCGAAGCGGTCGTAGTGCGCGCGCTTGTCGGGATCGGACAGGACGGCGTACGCCTCGTTGATCTCCTTGAATCGGTCCTCGGCGCTCTTGTCGCCCTGGTTGCGGTCGGGATGGTACTGCATCGCCAGCGAGCGGAAGGCCTTCTTGATCTCCCCCTCGCCGGCCTGGGGCGTGACGCCGAGGGTCTCGTAGTAGTCGCGCGCCACCTACGCGGCGTCCTGGTCGGGGGCAGCAGCCACCGCTACCATCGCTGCGCGCAGCACGCGGCCGTGCAGCAGGTAGCCGGGCGCCGTCTCGTGCACCACGGTGTCGGGCGCCTGCTCGGTGCTGACCACGCGGGCGATGGCCTCGTGGTGCGCGGGGTCGAAGCGCTGGCCGACCGCCGAGTAGCGGGTGACACCGTGGCGCTCGAGCACGCGCAGCAGCTCGCGCTGGATCAGCTCCACGCCCTCCACCACGTTGGGGGCGGAGCCGGCGGCGCGGGCGGCCGCCAGCGCGCGGTCGAAGTTGTCGAGCGCAGGAACGAGGTCGCGCAGCAGCGCCTCCGTCGCGTACTTGACGTAGTCCTCGCGGTCGCGCTGGGCGCGCCGGCGCAGGTTCTCCATGTCGGCCAGCGTGCGCAGCAGGCGGTCCTGCTTGTCGTCGAGCTGGCGCTTGAGCTCCTCGACGTCCGGCTCGCCGACGTCGCGGTGGGTCTCGGTCTCGGGCTGGGTGCGGTCGTCCATCCCTCGAATTATAGCAGCGGGGTCGACGGGCGCGCGGCGGTCAGGACGGCAGGTAGAGGTCCTGGCGCACCCGGGAGAGCGCCTCGGTCACCCGGCGGGCCGTCTCGTTCACGACGGAGATGACCTCGGGATAGGGCAGGCGGCGGGGGCCCACCACGCCGAGGATGCCGAGCACCTGGTCGCGATACATGTAGGTGGACGTGATCAGCGTGCACTCGCGCATCTCGCTGACCGGGTTCTCGTCGCCGATCATCACGCGCACGCCCTCGTCGGCGGCCAGCGTCGTCATCAGCTCGGCCAGCCGCTCCTTGTGCTCGAACGTGCGCAGCAGCTCGCGCGTCGTCTCGATGTCCCAGAACTCCGGGTGGTCGAGCATGTTGATGGCGCCGCTGACGTACAGCGTGCGGCCGCGCAGCATCGCCACGATCTGCTCGGTCACCGCCCGCGCCCGCGTGTGCAGCGCGTCGAGGGGGTCGTCGGGCGCGCGCTCCATGTCCACGATCGCCTGCACGGTGCGGTCGCGGAAGCGCCGGGTCAGCTCGCGGCCGATCGCGCGCACCTCGTCGGGCCGGAGCGGCGGCTCCAGCGTGATCTCGCGCACCGTCACCCAGCCGGCGTCGGTGGTGACCACCGCCAGCGCGCGGTCGTCCTCGAGCGGCATGAGGTCCACGCGCGAGATCGTCGTGTGCTTGAGCGGCGGCGCCAGCAGCAGCCCGGTGAGCCGGGTGGCCGCCGACAGGTGCGAGGAGGCCTGCTCCATGAAGCCCTCGACGCCGGCCCGCCGGGCGCCGCGGGCGAAGGGCCCTGGCCCCGCCGGCGGCGG
>DASSLH010000172.1:0-4257 GCA_035689625.1 Candidatus Methylomirabilota bacterium
ATGGGTGAACAGCACGTTCTCGACCTCGACGACCGGGATGTTCTCCCCGCCGCGGATGATGATGTCCTTCGAGCGGCCGGTCACCGACAGGTAGCCGTCGGCGTCGAGACGGGCGCGGTCGCCGGTGCGGAACCAGCCCTCGGCGGTGTGCGACTCGCGCGTGAAGTCCGGCCGCTTGAAGTAGCCGACGAACTGGCAGGGCCCGCGCACGAGCAGGTCGCCCTCGGCCCCGGGCGGCAGCGGCCGCCCCTCGCCGTCCACGACCTGCAGCTGCATGTCGCGGACCGGGCGCCCGTCGGTGCCGAAGACCTTCTCCTCGGCATCGGCGAGGCCGTTGCACGTCACCAGCCCGTTCTCGGTCATGCCCCAGCCGGCGGAGATCGCGCACCCCAGCCGCCGGCGCGCGTCGCGCACCAGCGCGCGCGGGATCGGCGCCCCGGCCGAGATGAACAGCCGCAGCGAGGAGAAGTCGTGCTCGCCGGGGACGGTGGCGAGGTCCTGCAGGAACGGCGTGGCGCCCATGGTGAACGTCACCCGCTCGGCGGCGATCAGCCGCGCCGCCTCGGTGGCGTTCCAGACGTCGAGCCAGACGCCGGTGGCGCCGAGCGCGAAGTTGAGCAGGTAGCCGAACAGGTAGCCGGTCTGGTGCGCGAACGTGGAGGCCATGAACAGGACGTCGCGCTCGGAGAACTGAAGCCGCTCGATCACGCGCCGCACGTCGGCCAGCACCGTGCGCGGCGTGTGCATGGCGCCCTTCGGCTCGCCGGTGGTGCCGGAGGTGAAGATGATCTCGCACACCTGGTCGGGGTCGCTGCCGGCCAGCGGGCGGCGGCCCTCGCGCTGCTCCCAGGCCGTGTCGGTGAGCGCGGCCAGCGCCACCATGCCGGGGCCCGGCGCGCCGCGGGCGACGAAGACGTGCCGGACGCTCGGCAGCTCCGGCCGCAGCTCGGCCAGCATCGCCGCGTGGTCGAAGCCGCGGAACACGCCCGGGATGACGACCGCCTTGGACTCCAGCCGGTTGACCATGAAGCGCAGCTCGCTGGCGCGGTAGATCGGCGGGATCGGATTCACGACGGCGCCGAGGCGCGCGGCGGCCAGCAGCAGGACGATGAACTCGTTCCAGTTCGGCAGCTGGCAGGAGATCGCGTCGCCGCGCTCCAGGCCGTGGGCGGCCAGGCCGTGGGCGACGCGCTCGACGAGACGGGCGAGCTGCGCGTAGCCGTAGCGGCCGGCGCCGTCGACGATCGCCGTCTTGTCCGCCCGCGTGCGCGCCCAGCGGTCGAGATGGGCCTCGACCGTCTCGTCGGCCGTCGGCATTACTTCCGGAACTTCTTGAAGTCCACCGGCCGCTTCTCGACGAACGCGTTGCGGCCTTCCATGGCCTCCGGCGTCTGGTAGTAGAGGTTCAGCGCCGTCGTGGCGAACTCGGCCACGCCCGCCCGCGGCTCGGAGTCGATGTTGAACGACTGCTTGGCCAGCGCCAGCGCGGTCGGGCTCTTGTCGAGCAGCTCGCGGCACCAGCGCTCGGTCTCGGCGCGCAGCTCGGCCTGCGGCACGACCGTGTTGACCAGGCCCATGGCCAGCGCCTCGGCCGCCGTGTACTGGCGGCAGAGGTACCAGATCTCCCGCGCCTTCTTCTCGCCGACCACGCGGGCCAGGTAGCCGGTGCCGTGGCCGGCGTCCACGCTGCCCACCCGCGGCCCGGTCTGGCCGAACAGCGCGTTCTCGGAGGCGATGGTGAGATCGCACAGCACGTGCAGCACGTGGCCGCCGCCGATCGCGAAGCCGTTGACCATGGCGATGACGGGCTTGGGACAGTGCCGGATGGCGCTGTGCAGCGCGTCCACGTTCATCGGCCGCTGGCCGTCCCTGGTGTAGCCGCCCGAGCCGCGCTCCTTCTGGTCGCCGCCCGAGCAGAACGCCTTGTCGCCGGCGCCCGTCAGGACGACCACCCCCACGCCGGGATCGAAGCGCGCGTCCAGGAAGGCGTCGGTCAGCTCGTGCACGGTCCGGGTGCGGAAGGCGTTGCGCACCTCGGGCCGGTTGATCGTGATCCAGGCGATGCCGTCGTCCTTGTCGTAGCGGATGTCGGTGTAGTCCATGCACGCTGGGTAACAGAACCCACGGCCGAACACAACCCCACGAGATTGCTCCAGAATTTTGACGCATCCGTCTCATTGTCCGCGTCGGCGTTTTCGCGTCCCATGCCGCCATGCGGAACTCGTTCCGCGCCACGAAACCCGCACCTCGCCCCCAGGCGGCGCGGGCGCTGGGGCGCGCCCTCGGTGTGCTGGACTGCTTCGGCGAGCGCGACGAGTGGACGTTCATGGAGCTCTGCCGCGCGGCCGCGCTGCACAAGAGCACCGCGTTCCGCGTGCTGGCCGCGCTCGAGCGCGCCGGCTACGTCGAGCGGGCCCGGGCCAGCGGCCGCTATCGCGCCGGCCCCGGGTTCCTGCGCGTGGAGCGGCGGCTGCAGCGGTGCGAGCCGGTGCGCTGGCTCGCGCTGGCGCCGCTCGAGGACCTGGCGCGCGCCACCGGCGAGACCGCCCACGCCGGCGTCCTCTACCGCAACGAGTCCATCACCGTCCAGGTCGCCGACGGCCCCCACGCCGTGCGCACGCACACGCCGGTCGGCAAGCGCGCGGCCGCCCACGCCAGCGCGCTCGGCAAGGCGCTGCTCGCGTACTTCGACGAGGCGGAGCTGGACGAGTTCATCGCCACCTTCGGCCTGCCGGCGTTCACGCCGCGCACGCTCACCGACCCCGCCGTCTTCAAGGCGAGCCTGCGCGCCGCCCGCGCGCAGGGCTACGCGGTGGACGACGGCGAGCTGGAGGACGGGCTGCGCTGCCTGGGCGTCGCCGTCCCGGAGCCGGCCGCCCGGCCGTTCGTGGCCATCAGCGTGTCGGGCCCGCGGGCGCGGCTGGCCCCGGCGCGCGACGCCGAGACCGCGGCCGCGCTGACGGCCACGGCGGCGACGATCGCGAAGACGCTCGTGAGCCTGCACCCCTGACGGCATCGAGGCGAGAGGAGACCAGCATGGCCGCAGACAAGAGCCGGCGCGGCGCCGACGTGATCGCCGAGTACCTCATCCGCGAGCGGGTGCCGTACGTCTTCGGCCTGTGCGGCCACGGCATCATCGGCCTGATGGACGGGCTCGCCGCCCGCGCCGACCGCATCAAGATGATCGGCGTCCACCACGAGCAGGCGGCGGGCTACATGGCCGACGCCTACTACCGCGTCGCCCACCGGCCGGTGGCGACGTTCACCTCGTGCGGCCCCGGCTCCACGAACATGACGATCGCGCTGGCCTGCGCGATGTACGACTCCTCGGCGCTGGTCGCCATCACCGGCAACGTGCCCACGACGCAGTGGAACCGCGCCGCGTTCCAGGAGACGTACCGCTTCCACCAGGCCGACTTCCCGTCGGTGATCCGCCCTTACGTCAAGCGCAGCTTCCAGGTGCCGCGGGTGGACATGCTGCCGCTGGCGCTGCGCCAGGCGTTCAAGACGGCGGCGACGGGACGGCCGGGCCCGGTGAACCTCGACGTGCCGCTCGACGTCTTCGTCGAGGAGACGGAGGCCGAGATCCCCGAGCCCGGCCAGTGGTGGCACGGCATCGACGGCCGCGCGGCGCCCTCGCCCGAGACGGCGCGGCGCGCGCTCGACATGCTGCTCGGCGCCGAGCGGCCGGTCATCCTCGTCGGCAACGGCGCGGTGCTGGCCGAGGCCGGCGCCGAGGTGCTGGCGCTGGCCGAGGCGCTCGGCGTGCCGGTCGCCCACACGCCACTGGCCGCGGGCCTCGTCCCGGCCGACCATCCGCTCTGCCTGGGGCCGATCGGCCGCAACGGAGCCCTGCCCGCCAACGAGGCCACGCGCGGCGCCGACGTGCTGCTGGCCCTGGGCGCGCGCTTCGACGATCGGGCCTCCAGCGGCTGGATCCCCGGCTACACGTTCTCGATCCCGCCCACGCGCCTGCTGCAGGTGGACGTGGATCCCGAGGAGATCGGCCGCAACTATCCGGTCGCGCTCGGCGTCGTCGCCGACGCCCGCAGCTTCGTCGCCGCGCTGCTGGCGCTGGCCGGCGAGCCGCGGCGCCCGGCGGCGGCCGAGCCCTGGCGCCGCCGCATCGCCGGCTGGCAGCGCGAGTGGCAGGAGTTCAACACCGCACGCCTGCGGCCGACCGCCAAGCCCATCCAGCCCGAGCACCTCGTCCGCACGCTGCGGGCGGCGGTGCCGCGCGACGGCATCGTCGCCATC
>DASSLH010000173.1:0-4083 GCA_035689625.1 Candidatus Methylomirabilota bacterium
CCCATGGCCACCAGGTCGATGCCGACCGTGTCGTGGCGATCGGCCAGGAAGGCGACCTTGAGCTTGCTGCCCACGCCGTCGGTGGAGGAGACCAGCACCGGCTCGGCGTAGCCGGTCGGGACCCGCACGAAGCCGGCGAAGGCGCCGATGCCGCCCAGCACCTCGGGCCGGAACGTCGCGCGGGCGAGCGGCGTGATGCGGCGCACCGCCTCGTCGCCGGCCTCGATGTCCACGCCGGCCGCGCGATAGGTCAGCCGGTCCATCGTCGGCTCAGGGCTCGAAGAGGCGGAGTTGCGGGGTCGGCTCGGGCTCGATGCCGACGCGGTAGGCGCCGGTGAAGCAGGCGTGGCAGAAGTGCGCGGGATCGGCGCCGGTGGCCTTCAGCATGCCGTCGAGCGAGAGGTAGCCGAGCGTGTCGGCGCCCAGGTAGCGGCAGATCTCCTCGACGGAGTGGCTGGAGCCGATCAGCTCCTTGCGCGTGGGCGTGTCGATGCCGTAGTAGCACGGCCACTGGATCGGCGGCGACGAGATGCGCACGTGCACCGCGCGGGCGCCGGCGCCGCGGATCATCTTGACGATCTTGCGGCTCGTGGTGCCGCGCACGATGGAGTCGTCGACGACCACCACGCGACGGCCTTCGAGCATTTCTCGCATGGGGTTCAGTTTGACCTTCACTCCGAAATGACGGATCCCCTGCTTGGGCTCGATGAACGTGCGACCTACATAATGGTTGCGGATGAGCCCCAGCTCGAACGGCGTGCCGGACTCCTCGGAGTAGCCGAGCGCGGCGCTGGTGCCGGAGTCCGGCACCGGGATGACGATGTCGGCCTCGGCGGGATGCTCGCGCGCGAGCTGGCGGCCGAGCTCCTTGCGCGCCGTGTGCACGTTGCGGCCCCACAGTACCGAGTCCGGCCGCGCGAAGTACACGTATTCGAACACGCACTGCAGCCGCTCGCCGGGCGGCGCCACCCGCACCGAGCGCACGCCGGCGTCGCTCACGATCAGCAGCTCGCCCGGCTCGACGTCGCGCTCGGGCTTGGCTTCCATGAGGTCGAGCGCACACGTCTCCGAGGCGACGATCCACGAGTCGGTCAGCCGGCCGAGCGTCAGCGGCCGGAAGCCGTAGGGATCGCGCACCGCGTACATCGCCTCCGGCGTGAGCATCAGCAGCGAGTAGGCGCCCTTGACCTGGCTCAGCGCGTGGACGATCTGCTCCTCCAGCGGTCCGGCCGGCGCCCGCGCCAGCAGGTGCAGGATCACCTCGGTGTCGGAGTTCGACTGGAAGATGGCGCCGTCGCGCTCCATCTCCTTGCGGAGCACGTCGGCGTTGGTCAGATTGCCGTTGTGCGCGATGGCGATGGGGCCGCGCGCCGTCGTCGCGGTGATCGGCTGGGCGTTGCGAATGTTCGAGGAGCCGGCCGTGGAGTAGCGCACGTGGCCGATGGCGCGATGCCCGGGCAGGCGGCGCAGGCGCTCGGGGTGGAAGACGTCGGCCACCCAGCCCATCGCCTTCTCGGTGTGGAAGTTGTGGCCGTCGGTGGCGGCGATACCGGCCGACTCCTGGCCGCGGTGCTGCAGCGCGTAGAGGCCAAGGTAGGTGACGTTGGCGGCCTCCGGATGGTTCCAGATGCCGAACAGCCCGCACTCGTCGTGGAACTTGTCGTCACGCCACGTGGCGCTCAAAGCCGTTCCTCCACGCGTGCTCGATGCGGTCCAGACCCACGTCCACCACCCTCGCCGCGCCCACCCGCAGCCGCAGCCGGTCGCCGCCCGTGGTGCCGATCCAGCGCCACGGGATCGCCGACTCCGCCATCAGCGCCTCGAACGCGCGCTGCCGGGCCGCGTCCACGCTGACCACGACCCGCGACGGCCCCTCGCCGAACAGCGCCAGGTCGTTGCGCGCGGCCCCGGCCAGCGTCGCCTCGCAGCCGATCGGCGCGCGCCCCGTGACGCACGCCTCGGCCAGCGCCACCGCGACGCCGCCCTCCGAGCAATCGTGCGCGGCCGTCGCCAGGCCGGCGCCGATCGCCGCGCGCACGGCCGCCTGCACGCGACGCTCGAGCTCGAGGTCGAGCGGCGCCAGCGCGCCGGCCACCCGCCCGTGGCGCAGCCACAGGTACTCGGAGCCGCCCAGGCTCACGGCGTCCGGCCCCAGCAGCGCGATGCGCTGCCCCGCCGCCTTGAACCACTGCGTGGCCAGCAGCCCGGCGTCCTCCAGCAGCCCGACCACGCCGACCACGGGCGTCGGCAAGATCGCGCGACCCAGAGTCTCATTGTAGAGGGAAACGTTGCCGCCTACTACCGGCAGGTCCAGCGCGCGGCATGCCTGGGCGATGCCGTCCACCGCCTCGGCGAGCTGCCAGAGGATCTCGGGGCGCTCCGGCGAGCCGAAGTTCAGGCAGTCGGTCACGCCGAGCGGCAGGCCGCCCGCGCAGGAGACGTTGCGGGCGGCCTCGCACACCGCCATCGCGGCGCCGCGCCGCGGATCGACGGACACCTGGCGCCCGTTGCCGTCCACGGCGACGGCGATGGCGCGCCGGGTGCCCTTCACGCGCAGCACGCTGGCGTCGGAGCCGGGCAGCACGAGCGTGTTGACGCCGACCTGCTGGTCGTACTGCCGGTACGCCCACTCCTTCGACGCGAGCGTCGGCGAGCCCATCAGCTCGACGAGCGCCTCGCCGTGGTCGGCCGGCTCGGGCAGCGTGAGCGGATCGAACGCCTGGCGGGCGGCCAGGTCGGCCGGCGGCACGTACGGCTTCTCGTAGCGCGGCGCGTCGGCCAGCGCGTCCACCGGGACCCGCGCGACCTCCTCGCCGCCGTGGTGGACGACGAGCTCGCTGCCGGCGGTGACCTCGCCGATCTTCACGGCATCCAGCTCCCACTTCGCGAAGACCGCGCGCAGCGCCTCCTCGCGGCCCCGGGCGCCGACCAGCAGCATGCGCTCCTGCGACTCCGAGAGCAGGAGCTCGTAGGGCGTCATGCCCTCCTCGCGCTGCGGCACCGCGGTGAGCTCGACCGTGAGGCCGGTGCCGCTGCGGGCCGGCATCTCGGAGGTGCAGCAGGCCAGGCCGGCCGCGCCCATGTCCTGGATGCCGACGACGGCGCCGGTGGCCATCGCCTCCAGGCAGGCCTCGAGCAGCAGCTTCTCCGTGAACGGATCGCCCACCTGCACCGTCGGCCGCCGCTCCTCGGCCTTCTCGTCGAACGTGGCGGAGGCCATGGTGGCCCCGTGAATGCCGTCGCGTCCCGTCTTGTTGCCGACGTAGAACACCGGGTTGCCGGGCCCTTCCGCGCGCGCGCGGAAGATGTGGTCGGCGCGCACGAGGCCCACGCACATGACGTTCACGAGCGGGTTGCCCGCGTACTCCGGCGCGAAGGCGATCTCGCCCCCCACGGTCGGGCAGCCGAAGCAGTTGCCGTACCAGGAGATGCCGGACACGACGCCCTCGATGAGGCGGCGCGTCCGGGGATCGGCGGGATCGCCGAAGCGCAGCGAGTCGAGGATGGCGATGGGCCGGGCGCCCATCGTGAAGATGTCGCGCAGGATCCCGCCCACGCCGGTCGCGGCGCCCTGGAACGGCTCGATGAACGAGGGATGGTTGTGGCTCTCGATCTTGAACACGACCGCCCAGCCGTCGCCGATGTCGAGCGCCCCGGCGTTCTCCCCCGGCCCCTGGAGCACGCGCGCGCCCTGCTGCGGCAGCCGGCCGAGGAAGACCTTGGAGTGCTTGTAGGCGCAGTGCTCGGACCACAGCGCCGAGAAGAGACCGAGCTCGGTGTAGGAGGGTTCGCGGGAGAGCCGCCGGATGATCCGGTCGTACTCCTCGGCCGTCAACCCCAGGCCGCGTGCGAGGTCGAGCGTGACCTTCGGCTCAGCCTCGGCCAAACGCTACCGCTTCAGGAAGGCGCCGTCCTCGACGAGGCTGCCGAGGAGCGAGTGGAAGATCTGCAGGCCGTCGGTGCCGCCCATGGCGGACTCGGCGGCGCGCTCGGGATGCGGCATCATCCCCAGCACGGTGCCCTCCTCGTTCACGATCCCCGCGATGTTGTCGAGCGAGCCGTTCGGATTGGCCGCGCGCGTGA
>DASSLH010000174.1:0-8695 GCA_035689625.1 Candidatus Methylomirabilota bacterium
GGGCGGGCGCGTCAGATTGCCGATCAGCAGCACCTTGTTCAGGCTCGCCATCAGCCGACCTCCTCGAGGACCTCTTGCGTCTTCGCCGGCCGAGCCTTCTTGCGGACGGGAACCCGGGTCGAGAGGAAGCGCAGCACGTTCTCGTTCAGACGCAGCTGGCGCTCGAACTCCCGGATCATGGCCGGCTCCGCCGAAACCTCGAAGACCGCGTACGTGCCCTCCCGCTGCTTGCGGATGTCGTACGCCAGCCGGCGCTTGCCCCAGTTCTCCATCTTCACGACTTCGGCGCCCAGCCCCTTGAGCTGCTCGCCGATCTGCGTCAGCAGGCCGGCGACCTCCTCCTCGGTGGGGCGCGGGTCGACGATCACCAGGACTTCATAGGGCCGCAGTGCACTCACCTCCCCAGAACCACGCTCGATCACAAACTGCTTGGGTGCGAAGCGTTACCGTATCAGACATCGCCGGCACCCGCAACGTCAACGCCGAGAAATAGATACGGCCCGAGCCGGTTTCCCGACCCGGGCCGCGCCCCCGCATCGCGGGAGCCTGAACCGATTCGAACGCGGAGGAGTTCGAGGGGGGCATAACCCCCCTCGATCAACAGTGATGCCCGACAGGCCGCCGAGCGCCCTGACTCCTATCTCACGCCTAGTACATGTCGCCGTGCGGCATGGCGGGCGCCGCGGCGGCCTTCTCCTCCGGGATGTCGGTGATCAGCGCCTCGGTCGTCAGCAGCAGCGAGGCGATCGACGCCGCGTTCTGCAGCGCCACCCGCTCGACCTTGGCGGGGTCGATGATGCCCGCCTGCAGCATGTCCACGTACTCCATGCTCTCGGCGTCGTAGCCCCGCGTCGGCACCGTCTCGGACTTCACCTTCTCGACGATCACGCTGCCCTCGAGGCCGGCGTTCTCGACGATCTGGCGGATGGGCTCCTCGAGGGCCCGCCGGACGATCATGGCGCCGACCTTCTCGTCGCCGTCCAGCTTCTTGAGCGCGTCCACGGCCTTCGCGCAGCGCAGCAGCGCCACGCCGCCGCCCGGCACGATGCCCTCCTCCACCGCGGCGCGGGTCGCGTTGAGAGCGTCCTCGACGCGGGCCTTCTTCTCCTTCATCGCGGTCTCGGTCGCGGCGCCGACCTTGATCACCGCCACGCCGCCGGCCAGCTTGGCCAGCCGCTCCTGCAGCTTCTCGCGGTCGTAGTCGCTGGTCGTCTCGTCGATCTGGGCGCGGATCTGCTTGATGCGGCCCTCGATCGCCGACGACTTGCCGGCGCCCTCGACGATCGTGGTGTTGTCCTTGTCCACGACCACCTTCTTCGCCTTGCCGAGGTCCTCGAGCTTGATGTTCTCGAGCTTGATGCCGAGATCCTCGGTGATCGCCTTGCCACCGGTGAGGATCGCGATGTCCTCGAGCATCGCCTTGCGGCGGTCGCCGAAGCCCGGCGCCTTGACAGCGCAGGTGTGCAGCGTGCCGCGCAGCTTGTTGACGACCAGGGTGGCCAGCGCCTCGCCCTCGACGTCCTCGGCGATGATCAGGAAGGGCTTGCCGGAGCGCGCCACCTGCTCGAGCAGGGGCAGCATGTCCTTCATCACGGAGATCTTCTTCTCGTGAATGAGGACGAGGGCGTCCTCGAGGACGACCTCCATGCGCTCGGCGTCGGTCACGAAGTACGGGCTGAGGTAGCCGCGGTCGAACTGCATGCCCTCGACCACGTCCAGCACGGTGTCGGCCGACTTCGACTCCTCGACGGTGATGACGCCGTCCTTGCCGACCTTCTCCATCGCCTCGGCGATCAGGCTGCCGATCGTCTTGTCGTTGTTGCTGGCGATCGTGGCGACCTGGGCGATCTCCTTCTTGTCCTTGGTCGACTTGCTGAGCTTCTTGAGCTCCTCGGTCACCGCCTCGACGGCGGACTCGATGCCCCGCTTGAGGCCCATCGGGTTGGCGCCGGCCGTGACGTTGCGCAGGCCCTCGCGGAAGATGGCCTGGGCCAGCACGGTCGCGGTCGTGGTGCCGTCCCCCGCGATGTCGGAGGTCTTGGAGGCGACCTCCTTCAGCATCTGGGCGCCCATGTCCTCGTAGGAATCCTTCAGCTCGATCTCCTTGGCGACGGTGACGCCGTCCTTGGTGATCGTGGGGCTGCCGAACTTCTTGTCGATGACGACGTTGCGGCCCTTGGGGCCCAGCGTCGCCTTGACGGCCTGGGCCAAGATGTTGACACCCTTGAGCAGGCTAGCCCGGGCGTCCTCGTCGAACTTCAGCTGCTTCGGCATGGATCGATTCCCTCCTGGGATGTTGTAGTGGTCGTCGTTACTCGAGGATGGCGAGGACGTCTTCCTCGCGCAGGATCAGGTAGTCCTCGCCGTCGATCTTGACCTCGTTGCCGGAGTACTTGCCGAACAGGATGCGATCGCCCGACTTGACGTCGAGCGGGATGCGCTTGCCGTTGTCGTCCATCTTGCCGGCGCCGACGGCCACGACCTTCGCCCGCTGGGGCTTCTCCTTGGCCGTGTCCGGAATGATGATGCCGCCGATCTTCTCCTCACCCTCCTCCTCGCGCTTGACGAGGATGCGGTCGTGCAGCGGACGGATCTTCTTCATGGATGCCCTGCCTCCTTGAGTTGTGGTTGACGTTGACACTGGTGGTCGCTTCGGACCTTACCTGAGGCGCGCTGTTAGCACTCCTCAAAAGCGAGTGCTAATATAGGCACGCATCCGGGGCGGATCAAGCGAAAAATCACGGGGGTCGTCAATGGCAAAAAGTCTATTTATTTCGAATGTTTTGCCGCCAGAGGCGCGCCAGCTGATCCCGCCGGACGTCGCCGTCGACTACAACGACGGCGACCAGCCACTGCCCAAGGCCGAGCTGATCAAGCGGCTGCAGGGCCGGGCGGGCCTCGTCTGCCACATCCTCTCGACGGTGGACGCCGAGGTCCTGGCCGGCGCCCCCGATCTGCGGATCGTGGCCAACGTCGCGGTGGGCTACAACAACATCGACGTGGCCGCCGCCACCCGGCGCGGCGTCGTGGTCACGAACACCCCCGACGTGCTGACCGAGACGACCGCCGACTTCGCCTTCACCCTGCTGATGGCGGCCGCCCGCCGCGTGATCGAGGCCGACCGCTACGCGCGCTCCGGCGAGTGGAAGACCTGGAAGTGGGACCTGCTGTGGGGCGCCGACATCCACGGCAAGACCCTCGGCGTGATCGGCTTCGGCCGCATCGGCCGCGCGGTCGCCCGCCGCGGCCTCGGCTTCGGCATGCGCGTGCTCTACCACGACACCGTGCGCGCCGACGCCGCCACCGAGCGCGAGCTGCACGCCGCCGCGGTCGACCTCGAGACGCTGCTGCGCGAGTCGGATTTCGTGACGCTGCACACGCTGCTCAGCGCCGAGACCCGTCACCTCATCAACGAGCGCACCCTGCGACTGATGAAGAAGACCGCCGTGCTCGTCAACGCTTCGCGGGGTCCGGTGGTGGACGAGACCGCGCTGGCCCGCGCGCTGTCCGAGAAGTGGATCGCGGCCGCCGGCCTGGATGTGTTCGAGGCAGAGCCGACGATCCATCCCGGCCTGCTCGGCCTGTCGAACGTCACGCTGGCGCCGCACATCGCCAGCGCCTCGAGCGACACCCGCGTCGCGATGGCCAGCCTGGCCGTACGCAACTGCCTGGCCGTGCTCGACGGCAAGCCGCCGCTGACGCCCGTGAAGTGACCGGCGCCCGCCGGCGAGCGCCGGTCACGGCCGGTCGGCGAGCTCGGCGCGCGCCAGTCGTCGCTCGATGCGGGTCAGCCGGTAGCTGAACGCCTCCAGCACGCGCGGGCCGGCGCCCGCCTCGCGGGCCAGGCCCAGCGCGTCCTGCACGATCGCGTGCGCGGCCGCCAGGTCGCGCGCGCGATGCTCCTGGAACTTCGCCAGTTCCTCCCACGGTCGCGGGTCGAAGCGCTCGTGGCGGCGGGCGGCGTCCCACAGCTCGCAGGCGGCGTCCCAGCGCGCCGCGCGCTTCTCCCACCAGGCCAGGCGCAGCCGCGCCCACTGCGCGATCGCCTCGGGGACGCCGGCGGCGAGCGCGGCGCGGTAGCAGGCCAGCCCGCGCTCGAGGTCGACCGGCTCCCACAGCCGTCCCAGGCCGGCCAGCTCCTCCGGCCGCACGCTCGTGCCGTCGGTGAGCGCGCGGCCGAACCAGCCCACCAGCGCGACGAGCGAGAGCACGTCGTGGCGGTTGTGATCGAACACCCGCCGCAGCGGCGCCGCACGCCGCGTGCGCAGGTAGTCGAAGTACATGAGCGGGATCAGGCCGCCGGGCACGTCGTCCTCGCGGGCCAGGCCGAGCACGGCGCTCTCCAGCGTGGGCAGCCGGCAGTCCGGCAGCCAGCCGGCCCAGACCCGACGCGCGGGCCGCAGCAGGTCGAGGTGCGGCAGGGCGCCGGGCCAGCGCCGTCGCGCCAGCACGAAGCGCGTCTCCAGCAGCGGCAGGTCGAAACCGGCGCCATTGTACGTCACGACCGCGACGGCGCGCGCCAGCAGCGGCTCCAGCGCGGTCAGCAGCGCCGGCTCGTCGTCGAAGTCGCGCATGAAGAACTGGCGGACGACCACGCGATCGCCCTCGATCAGCGCGGCACCGACGAGGAACGCGTAGGTGCCGGTGCCGCCGGCCAGGCCGGTCGTCTCGGTATCGAGGAACAGCAGGCCGCCGACTGCGGCGAGCTCGCCGTCCACGCGGGCGGCGCGGGCCAGCAGCGCCAGGGGCGCGGCGACGGCGTCGGCCAGCGGCTCGCGGCCGTGGCGATGGCTCAGCGGGTACTCGCGCTGCACGAGCACGATGGCGCCCTGGCCGGTGTCGTGCAACTCGCCGTCCACCACGCGCTCGACCGGCTCGGCGGCCGGCCGCGGCGGACGGGCCCCCTCGATGCGCCGGATCACGCGGCGGAGGTCGTCGACGGTCGACATCCCTCGCTCAGGCGGTGAGGACGCTCAGCAGGCGGGCGGCGGTGGCCTTGGCGCGGCGGCCGACCTCGTTGACGGGCCCCACGCACGAGGGGCAGCCTGCCGCGCACGCGCAGGCCTGCAGCGTCTCGAGCCCGCGCCTGAGCAGGTCAGGCAGGATGTCGAATAGCCGCTCGGCCAGGCCGATGCCACCGGCGTGCGCGTCGTAGAGGTAGATCGTCGGGTTGAAGCGCTCCGCCTGCATGAGCCGGTGCTTGGCGGACTCGCGGGTGGCGACGGCGCCGCTCTCGGCCGGCGTGGTGTCGCCCAGCCAGGAGCCGAGGTCGCGGATGTCGCAGAGCAGGAAGATCGGCGCCAGGTGATGCAGCAGGTACGTCACCGCGCGCAGGCCGTCGATCAGCTCCTCCCGCGAGCGGCTCACGCGCTCCAGCGCCTCGGGCGGCACCGTGAGCCAGGCGCTCGTCGTCTGCTTCTCCTGCTGCGGCAGCTCCACCTCGCCGGAGCCGACGTTCTCCAGTGTGCCGTGCTTGATCTTCTTGAAGCCCACGACCTTCTCGGCCACCAGCACCTCGCCCTGCTCGGCGAGGTAGGCCGGGTGCTGGCGGCCCTCCAGCCGGCGCAGGATCCAGACGCCCTTGGCGCTGATCGCGTCGGTGAAGTAATCCACGTTCACGCGCTTGACGTAGGCGACCTTCTCCTCGTCCTCGCGGAAGCGCAGCTCCTGCACCTCGAACGGCACGCTCTCGACCAGGTAGATCGCCTTGGGGTAGATCGTCGCGAACGCGCTGCCCCAGTCCACCTCGGCGATGATCGAGCGCTTCTTCGTCTGCGCCTCGTCGCGGGCGGTGGTGTCGATCACGAGGAAGTTGTCGGTCGTCACCGTCCGCAGCGAGATGTGGTCGGCCGGGTAGGTCTCCGACGCCCAGTGGTAGCGCGGCCCCGCGCGGTGCAGGACGCCCTCGTCCTCCAGCGCGGCCAGCTCGCGCCGCACGTCGAGGCCGCCGAACGTCTCTTCCTCGTTGATCGGCAGCTCGAAGGCGGCGCACTTGAGATGGTTGACGAGGATGAACGGGTTGTCGGGGTTCACGCGCGCGTGCTCGGGCGGCGTGCCGAAGAGATAGTCGGGGTGCGTGACCATGAACTGGTCGAGCGGCGCGCTGGTCGCCACCAGGATCGCCGCCGACGACCCGGCGCGGCGGCCGGCCCGGCCCGCCTGCTGCCACATCGAGGCGATGGTGCCCGGGTAGCCGGCCAGCACGGCGACGTCGAGGTGGCCGATGTCCACGCCCAGCTCCAGCGCGTTGGTCGACACCACGCCCAGCGCCTCGCCGGCGCGCAGCTCCTTCTCGACGGCGCGGCGGCGGTTCGGCAGGTAGCCGCCGCGGTAGCCGCGCACGATCCCGGCGTCGCCGGTCGCGCGATCGGCCACGCCGGCCTTGATGGACGTCAGCAGCACCTCGGTGCTGAGCCGGCTCTGCGCGAACACGATCGTCGGCACCTCGGCCCGGAGCAGGCGGATCGCCAGCTTGGAGGCTTCGCCGAGATAGGGCGCGCGGATGCCCAGCTCGGGATTGACGACCGGCGGGTTGTAGCAGAGGAAGGTCTTCTCGCCGCTCGGCGCGCCGCTCTCGGTGACCTCCTCGACCGGCTCGCCCGTGACGCGGGCGGCCAGCTCGCCCGGGTTGCCGATCGTCGCCGACGCCATGATGAACTGCGGCGTGCTGCCGTAGTGCGCGCAGATGCGCTTGAGCCGCCGGATGACGTTCGAGAGATGCGAGCCGAACACACCGCGGTAGGCGTGCAGCTCGTCGATGACGACGTACCGGAGATTCTGGAAGAGGTTCGCCCATTTCGTGTGGTGCGGCAGGATCCCGGAGTGCAGCATGTCGGGATTCGTCAGCACCAGGTTGGCGCGCGCCCGCACGGCCCGCCGCGCGTCCTGCGGCGTGTCGCCGTCGTAGGTGAACATGCGCATCTCGGGCAGCGAGGCGGCCAGCGCCTCCAGCTCGGCCAGCTGGTCCTGGGCCAGCGCCTTGGTCGGAAACAGGTAGAGGATGCGCGCGTCCGGCTTGTCGATCAGCGCCTGCAGCGCCGGCAGGTTGTAGCAGAGCGTCTTGCCGGACGCGGTCGGCGTGACGACGACGACGTGGCGGCCCGACTCGACGATGTCCCACACGCGGGCCTGGTGGCTGAACAGCTGCTCGATGCCGCGCGCGCGCAGCGCGGCGACGACCCGCGCGTCGAGCGACGCGGGGAACGGCGCGAACACGGGCGGGCGCGCGGGGAAGTGTCGGGAGGCGGTGATGCAGCGGCCGGTCGAGGCGGAGATCAGCAGATCGTCCAGGATCTCGCCGAGCATCGCCCCGACTGTATCATGAAAGCATGAGGCGCCTGGCGACCTGGCTGCCGCCGCTGCTGTGGACCGCGGTCGTGCTCTCGTTTTCCACCGACGATTTCAGCGCCGTCCGGACCGGCAACGTCATCGAGCCGTTCCTGGCCTGGCTCTTTCCCTCGCTGTCGCCGCAGACCATCGACCTCGTCCACGCGGTGACCCGCAAGGGCGCGCACCTCACGGAGTACGCGATCCTCGCCGCGCTCTGGCTACGCGCCTTCCATCGCAGCGGCGCCGTCCGGCCGCCCGCCTCGGCGTGGCTGGCGCTCGCCGTGGCAGTCGTCTGCGCGATCGTGGACGAGACGCACCAGGCGTTCGTGCCGAGCCGCGGGCCGGCGGCCGCCGACGTGCTGCTCGACAGCGTCGGGGCGATGCTGGCGATCGTGCCGGCCCGCCTGGGCTGGGGACGCACCGCGGAGCTCGCCACCGGCGTGCTGCTGTGGATCGCGCTGGTGGGCGGTCTCGCCTCCCTCGGCATCAGCCTGGCGGCCGGCACCGGGGGCGGCCCCCTCTGGATCACCGTGCCGATCGCCGCCGCCGCGCTGCTCTACCGCTGGAGCGCCAGCGCGCGCAGCTGACGCATTTCCGCCGCCTCGTCGTCCCCCTGGCCGCCGGGACAGGCCAGCCGCTCGCGCAGCGCGACCACGTCGCCCACGACGATCACGATCGGCGGCGCCAGCCGCGCGGCGTCGGGATGCGAAGCGATCTCGTCGAGGCGCCCGCTGACGACCTCCTGGGCCGGGGTCGTGCCCCAGCGGATCACCGCGACCGGCGTGTCAGGGGGACGGCCGCCGGCGAGCAGGCCCGCCGCGATCCGCGGCAGGCTCCGCGCGCCCATCAGGATGACGAGCGTGTCCACCGCCCTCGCCAGCCGCGTCCAGTCCACCGCCGGCGCGTCCTTGCCGTCGTCCTCGTGGCCGGTGACGACGGCGAACGACGAGGCCGTGCCCCGGTGCGTCACCGGAATGCCGGCGCCGGCGGGCACCGCGACGGCGGAGCTGACGCCCGGCACGACCTCGAACGCCACGCCGGCTGCGGCCAGCGCGGCCGCTTCCTCGCCACCGCGGCCGAACACGAATGGATCGCCGCCCTTGAGCCGGACCACGAGCGCCCCGCGCCGCGCGTGGTGGATCAGCAGCGCGTTGATCTGGGCCTGCGCCAGCGCGTGGACCCCGCTGGCCTTGCCGGCGAAGATGCGCAGCGCCGCCGGCGGCGCCTCGTCGAGCAGGCCCGGGTCCAGCAGCCGGTCGTACACCACGACGTCGGCGTGGCGCAGCAGCGCCAGGCCGCGCACGGTCATCAGGCCCGGATCGCCGGGCCCGGCGCCGACCAGCGTGACCGATCCGCCGGCGCGCGG
>DASSLH010000175.1:0-4465 GCA_035689625.1 Candidatus Methylomirabilota bacterium
GAACTCCTGCCGGTCGTGCTCGACACGCCGCTGGCGGGCGCGATCGATGCGATCGGCGGCCTCTCGCTGCGGCTCTACGATCGCCTCAGCCGCTGGAAGCGGCAAGCGGCGCTGCGGCGGCCCCAAGAGAGCACCGGCTTCCGCGCCCGCGCGCGAAAGGCCTGCGCGTGAGCGTGCTCGGTTTGCTGCCGGCGCTCGGCGGCGGACTGCGCGAGCTCGCGTCCACCGGGCAAGCGGGGCGGTTGCTCGACGGTTATCTCGCCCGCTACGTACTCGCCTTCGACGGGGTCCGTTACTTCAGCTATCTCGTGGAATCGCTCGGCGAATTCACGAGTGATCCGGCGTTGCTCGCCGGCGTCGAGCTGGTGGCGCCGTCGCGGCCGATGAGCCGCGGACGTCGGGCGACAACGCTGGCATGGACCGAGGCGGCGCGCTTGCGGACATGCCACGTGCTGCGCGCGTTCCAGGTGACGGGGACGATCCCCGCCATCCTGGCGAGCACACGCTTCAACGTGCCATACGTGACGACATACGGCTTCTCCTACGACGAGCTCTCGCAGCCCGGGCCCAAGCGTCTGCTGAAGGCCGTCGTCGAGCGCGTCGGGCTGCGACGCGCCGCTGCCGTCATCGTGACGACCGAGGCGCTTCGCGCTCGCGCCGCCCGCGTCGCGCGCGAGGTCGTGGTCGTGCCAAACGGGGTGGACACGCAGCGCTTCGCGCCGCTGCCGGGCGACCGCCCGCGTCGTGAGCCAGCCCGCGTGCTCTACGTCGGGCGGTTCTCGCCCGAAAAGAACCTTGATACGATCGTCGCCGCTGCGGCCCAGCTGGCACGCGACCGTCCACTGCGTCTCGTGCTGGTCGGCGCCGGCCCGCTCGCGGTCAGGCTGCGCGCCCAGGCGGCCGTCGCCGGTCTCGACCTCGAGATGCCGGGCGTCGTGCCGCAGGAGCGGCTGCCGGCGCTGTACGCGGAGGCCGACGCCTTTGTCCTGGCCTCCTTCACCGAGGGCCATCCCAAGGTGCTGCTGGAGGCGATGGCGGCCGGCGTGCCGTGCCTGGCCTCGAACTGCGAGGGCAACCGCTCGCTGGTCAGCGACGGCGTCACCGGCCTGCTCTTCGATCCTCGCCGGCCGGACGCGCTGGCCGCGGGGCTCGAGCGCGTGCTCGCCGACCGCTCGCTGGCTCACGGGCTGGCGGCGGCGGGGCGCGCACAGGTCGTGGCGCGCTACGACCTCGCCACGCTCGTCGGCATCGAGATCGCCCTGCTGCAGCGGGTGGCCCGGGGCGGAGTGGCGGCCGCGCCGCTGGCGGCGGCGCCGGAGACTCCGATTCGTTGATTGGTCTCGGCCGGGGGCTGTGCTGTAATAACGGAAGCGTCATGATCACCCTCATCAACCCCCCGGGAATCAAGACGTTTTCGGGCCTGCAGATGCACACGCCGAACCCGCCGCTGGGCCTGGCCTACATCGCCGGCGCGCTGAGGGAGGCGGGATTGCCCTACCGGGTGATCGACGCGACCGGCGAGGCGCTGGGCGCCGTCTCGCCTTATCCCGACCGCGCCGACTTCATGGTCCAGGGCCTGACGCTCGACGGGATCGTCGCCCGCGTACATCCCGACACCACCGTGATCGGCATCAGCTGCATGTTCAGCACGCTGTGGCCGCTGACCAACCGGGTCGCCGACGCCGTGCGCGAGAAGTTTCCCCGCGCCTTCATGGTGCTGGGGGGCGAGCACGGCACCGCCGTGCCCGAGCACGTGCTGGCCACCAGCCCGTTCGACGTGGTCGTGCTGGGCGAGGGCGAGGAGACGCTCGTCGAGTTGCTGCGCGCGCGCGCGGCCGGTCGGCCGCTGGCCGAGGTGAAGGGCATCGCGTACCGCGAGGACGGGCGGGTCGTCACCACCGGGTTGTCGCCGCGGCGCCGCGAGGTGGACACGATCCCGGCGCCCGACTGGGCCTCGTTCCCGATCACCGAGTACATCGATCGGCACCAGACCAACGGCATCAACCTCGGCCGCTCGATGCCGATCCTCGGCACTCGCGGCTGCCCGTTCCAGTGCACGTTCTGCTCGAACCCCGGAATGTGGACGCAGCGCTGGATCGCGCGCGACCCGCGGCAGCTCGCCGACGAGATGGAGCGCTACGTCCGCGAGTACCGCGTGACGAACTTCGATTTCCAGGACCTGACGGCGATCGTCAAGCGCCAGTGGATCGTGGACTTCTGCCGCGAGCTGATCCGGCGCGACCTCGCGATCACCTGGCAGATGCCCAGCGGCACGCGGGCCGAGGTCTTCGACGACGAGGTGGCCGACCTGCTCTACCGATCGGGCTGCCGGGCGCTGGCCTTCGCGCCGGAGAGCGGCTCGCCGGACATCCTCAAGGCGGTCAAGAAGCAGGTGGATCTCGACCACATGCTGACGGCCATGCGGGCGGCCGTGCGGCGTGGCCTCAAGCTCTCGTGCTTCATCGTCATCGGCTTTCCCGACGACACGCCGGGCACGCTGCGTCAGACGCTGCGGCTCATCCGGCGCATGGCGGTGCTGGGCGTGTACGACATCGCGGTGTCGAAGTTCGTGCCGTACCCCGGCTCGGCGCTCTTCAAGCGGCTGCAGGGGGAGGGCAAGCTCTCGCTCGACAACGAGTTCTTCGTCTCGCCGATGGACTTCTACACCGCCAAGGCGCCGTCCTACGCCGACGCCGTCTCGTCGCGGCGGCTGTACTGGACCATGCTGTGGATGTTCGTGAACTTCTACGTCATCTCGTTCGCGCTCCGCCCCTGGCGCGTGGCGCGCGCACTGACGCGCGCGCTGCTGACTGGTCGCGAGGAGACGCGCTACGCCAAGTGGTTCGTGGACGTGCTCTTCACGCGCCGGCGCTGGCGGCGGCTGGCGGGCGGAGCGCTCCGATAGAGTCGCGCGCCGCCCTCGCCGCGCGCATCCGCGCGCTGGTGGACCAGTACTTCGCGACCCCCGCGCCGCCCCCGGCGCCGGGCGAGCCGCGGCTGCCGCTGCACGTTCCCTCCTACGCCGCCGACGAGGTCAACGAGGCGCTCGACTCGCTGCTCTCCACGCGCGTCACCATGGGCGACAAGGTCCGCCGCTTCGAGCGCCTGTGGGCCGAGTACCTCGGCGTGGCCGAGGCCGTCATGGTGAACTCCGGCTCCTCGGCGAACCTGGTCGCGGTGTCCGCGCTGGTGAACCCGGCCTTCCCGCGCCCGCTGGCGGTGGGCGACGAGGTGATCGTGCCGGCCGTCGCCTGGTCCACGACGTACTTCCCGCTCGTGAACGTCGGCCTGGTGCCGGTGCTCGTGGACGTGGACCTCGACACGTTCACGCTGGACGTCGAGGCCGCCGCCCGCGCGGTCGGCCCCCGCACGCGGGCGCTGCTGCCGGTGCACCTGCTCGGCAACGCGTGCGACATGCGCGCGCTGGGCGCGCTGGCCGAGCGCCATGGCCTCGTCGTGATCGAGGACAGCTGCGAGGCGCACGGCGCCCGCTTCGAGGGCAAGCCGGTCGGCACGTTCGGCGCCATGGGCACGTTCAGCTTCTACTTCTCGCACCACATCAGCACCATCGAGGGCGGTATGGTCGTCACCGACGACCGCGGTCTGGCCGACCTCGCCCGCATGCTGCGCGCCCACGGCTGGATCCGCGACGTCAAGCAGCGGCCGCCGGCCGGTGCCGCGCCGATCGACGAGCGCTTCCTGTTCGTCAACCTCGGCTACAACCTGCGCCCGACCGAGCTGCAGGGCGCCTTCGGCATCCACCAGATGCCCCGGCTGGAGCCGTACATCAAGATCCGCCGCGACAACGTCGAGTACTGGAACGCGGCGCTGCGCCGCCACGCGCGCTGGCTGCGCCCGTGCCCGGGCCGTGACGGCGCCGGCTCGCGCTCCGTCTGGTTCGGCTATCCGATCAGTGTGCGCGCCGAGGCGCCGTTCTCGCGCGACGAGCTGGTCGCGTTCCTGGAGGCCCGCGGCATCGGCACCCGGCCGATCATGGCCGGCAACTTCCGCGACCAGCCGGCCATCCGCCTGTTTCCCCACCGCATCGCCGGCTCGCTCGAGCGCGCCGAGCAGGTGATGCGCCAGTCCTTCTTCATCGGCAACCACCACGCGATCTCCGACGCCGACCGCGCCTACGTGGTGACCTGCATCGACGACTTCATGGCGAGGCACGCGTGAGGCTCGCCGGCGCCCGCGTCCTCGTCACCGGCGGCGACGGCTTCCTGGGCCGCGCGCTGCTGGCGCGCCTGCAGGCCGCCGGCGCCGCCGTGGTGGCGCCGACGCGGCACGAGTACGACCTGCTGCGCGAGGCCGACGTGGCGCGCATGTTCGCCGATCATCGCCCCCAGCTGGTGTTCCACCTGGCGGCCGAGGTCGGCGGGATCGCCTACAACGTCGCCAACCCCGGCCGCACCTTCTACGCCAACGCCGTCATGAGCGCGCTCGTGCTCGAGCAGGCGCGGCT
>DASSLH010000176.1:0-10799 GCA_035689625.1 Candidatus Methylomirabilota bacterium
AACAGCCGGTCGTGATACGGCCAGTAGCGGCCGAGCGCGCCGGCGCACCGGGCCGCCTCGTGGGCGCCGCGGGCCAGGTCGTGGCTGGGCAGCGGCAGGTCCTTGAAGATCAGCAGCACGCGCCCGTCGTACTCCTTGAAGACCTGGTCCAGCGACCGCTGGACGCGCGCGCAGTACGGTCACTGGTAGTCGGAGAACTCCACGATCGTCACCGGCGCCCCGCGCGGCCCCTTGACCATCGTCGGCTCGACGGTCAGGTCGACCACGGGCTCGGCGCCGGCCAGGCCGGCGGTGACGAGGAGCAGCAGCGCGATGAGCGCGGCGCGCCTGGTGTAGACTCGCGGCGGACGGGTGGTCGTGCAGCGAACCCGGTTCACCGGCGGAGAATACCATGGACACCGCGCTCGATCTCCTGCTGGGGACGTATCCGTCGTACTCGCGCCTCCTCGTGCGCGTCGCGCTGGGCATCGTCTTCCTCGCCCACGGCGGCCAGAAGGTCTTCGGCTGGTTCGGCGGGCCCGGGTTGAAGGCGACCATCCAGATGTTCCAGCAGCACATGAAGGTCCCGCCGCCGCTGACCGTCATCGCCGCGCTCACCGAGCTCCTCGGCGGGCTGGCGCTGCTGATCGGCTTCCTCGCCCGGCCGGCCGCGGTGGGGATCATCGTCGTCATGCTGGTGGCGATCGCCAAGGTCCACGGCCGCCACGGCTTCTTCCTCAACTTCTCGGGCACGCCCGGCAAGGGGCACGGCTTCGAGTTCAACTTCGTGCTGATCGCCATGGCGCTCTGCGTGCTGGTGGGCGGCGCCGGCGCGCTCTCGGTCGACCACCTGCTGCGCGCCTTCGGCGGCGACTGACCGGTGGGGTTCGTCGTCCGCGCGCTCGTCAACGCGGCCACGATCGCGCTGGCCTCGGCGATCGTGCCCGGCATCCGCGTGGACGGCGCCGCCTCGGCGCTGCTGGCCGGCGTCGTGCTGGGGCTGATCAACGCGCTGGTGCGCCCGGTGCTGGTGATCCTGACGTTCCCGCTGACGCTGCTGACGCTCGGCCTGTTCCTGCTCGTGCTCAACGGCCTCTGCCTGGCCCTGACCGCCTGGCTGGTGCCCGGCCTGCACCTGGGCGGCTTCGGCGCCGCCGTCCTCGGCGCCCTCGTGATCTCGCTCGTGAGCTGGCTGCTGACCGCCTTCGTCAGCGACCGCGGAAGAATCGAGCGCTACCGGTAGGACGCTTTCGAGCGGCGGCTTTGCCGCCGCAATCGTGTTCTGGGGATGCGGCTCACGCCGCCCGCCCGCCCTCCTCGCTGAGCGCGGTGATGATGTAGGTGCCGCTCTTCTCGTCGCGCTCGAGCGTGACGATCTTCTGCTTGGCGGCCTCCTCCAGCAGCTTGGAGAACGTCGAGTAGCCGTAGTAGGACTCGTTGAACGCGGGGTTCTTGCGGATCATCGTCTGCTTGACCATCGAGCCCCACAGCGTCTCCTTGTTCTCGCGCTGCAGGGCCTGGATGGCGTCGATGAGCTGGGCGATGGCCTCGGCCTTCTTCTCGGGCAGCCCACTGAGCAGCCGCGTCTTCTTGGTGTCGCGAATCAAATCCTCGTAGAAGATGAACTCGTCGCAGTTCGCGACGAGCAGGTCGGACGAGGACGACTTCACGCCGAGCCCGATGACGTACCGGTCGTTCTCCCGCAGCTTGGACACCAGGGGAGAGAAGTCGGAGTCGCCGGAGACCAGCGCAAAGGAGTCGATGTGGGTCTTGCCGTAGGCGAGGTCGAGCGCGTCCACGACCATCCGGATGTCCGCCGAGTTCTTGCCGCTGTAGCGGGACTGGGGGACGTCGATCAGCTCGATGGCCCACTCGTGGAAGGGGCGCTTGTACTCGGTGAACCGGTTCCAGTCGGCATAGGCGCGGCGGACGATGATCTTGCCCTTCTCCAGCAGCCGCTCCAGGACCAGCTTGACCTCGAACTGCTTGTACTGCGCTTCCTTGACTCCGCGGGCGATGTTCTCGAAATCGATGAACAGGGCCAGCTTCCGTTCGCCGTTCATCCGTCTCCTTTCGGTGCGGCCTGGCGCATCCATTATATGTCCGGGCCGGAGGGCGTCGGCGAAGGTTTATAGTGGGCGCATGGCCAAGCCTGCCGATCCCGCGCTGGCGGCCCGGGTGCCGCCCGGGCAGACGCTCACGACCAAGTGGCCGGTGCTCTCCTACGGGAGCACGCCCCGCTTCGATCCCGCCCGCTGGACGTTCCGCTGCTTCGGCCTCGTCGAGCGCGAGATGACCTGGCGGTGGGAGGAGTTCCTGACGCTGCCGCGGGTGACGGTGCGCTCGGACATCCACTGCGTGACGCGCTGGTCGCGCCTGGACAACGAGTGGGAGGGCGTGCCGGCGCGCTACATCCTCGAGCAGGTGCGGCCGCGGCCCCAGGCGCGGTGGGTGCTGCAGCACGCCGACCCCGACTACACGACGAACACGGCGCTCGAGGATCTCCGCAACGACGACGTGATCCTGGCGCTCAAGCACAACGGCCAGGACCTCGAGCCCGACCACGGCGGGCCCATGCGGCTGGTGCTGCCCCGGCTCTACTTGTGGAAGTCCAGCAAGTGGCTGCGCGCCTTCGAGTTCCTCGACGTCAACCCGCCCGGCTTCTGGGAGCAGAACGGCTACCACATGCACGCCGACCCCTGGACGGAGGAGCGCTACTCGGACCAGGAGACCCGCGCGATGCAGCAGATGCGCGCGGAGGCGGCTCGCACGCGGCGCGCGCGGTAGCCGCCGCGTGAGCGTTCGCGTCGAGCGCGCCGGCGCCGTCACCACCGTCGTCCTCGACCGTCCCGCCGCCCGCAACGCCGTCGACCGTCCGACCGCCACCGCGCTGGCCGACGCCTTCCGCGCCTTCGAGGCCGACGCCGAGGCGCGCGTGGCCGTGCTGTGGGGCGCCGGCGGCACGTTCTGCGCGGGCGCCGATCTCAAGGCGATCGCCACCGAGCGCGGCAACCGGCTGGCGCCCGACGGCGACGGCCCCATGGGACCGACCCGCATGCTGCTGAGCAAGCCGGTCATCGCCGCCGTCGCCGGCCACGCCGTGGCCGGCGGGCTCGAGCTGGCGCTCTGGTGCGACCTGCGCGTGGCCGAGGAGGACGCGGTGTTCGGCGTGTTCTGCCGGCGCTGGGGCGTGCCGCTCGTGGACGGCGGCACCGTGCGGCTGCCGCGGCTCATCGGCGCCAGCCGCGCGCTCGACCTGATTCTCACCGGACGCCCGGTGGACGCGCGCGAGGCCGAGCGGATCGGCCTGGTCAACCGCGTGGTGCCGCGCGGCCAGGCGCGGCCGGCCGCCGAGGCGCTCGCCGCCGAGATCGCCGCCTTCCCGCCGCGCTGCGTGCTGAGCGATCGCCGCTCGGTCCACGAGAACGCCGCGCTCGACCTGCCGGCCGCGCTGGCCCGCGAGTTCGCGCTGGGCCAGGCGACGATCGATTCCGGCGAGACGCGCGCCGGCGCCGCGCGCTTCGCCGGCGGCGAAGGTCGGCACGGCCGCTTCTGACCCGCGCCGCGCTGGCCGCCGCGCTGCTGCTCGCGCTGGGCGCCGGCGGCTGCATCACGCTCTTCGCCGGCGACGAGGCGTCGCTGGAGCGCGTCTGGCAGGCGACGCGGGTCTGGCTGCCGGGCACGCCGGCCACCGCCGGCCGCCCCGTGCGCGAGCTCGAGCGCGCGCTGGCCGAGGTGCCGCCCACGCGCCGTCCCACGGTCGTGTACGCCCACGGCTGTCGCGGCATCGACGACGACGCCCGGCAGTGGGGCGAGACCATTGCCGGCGCCGGCGACGCGATGTTCGCGCCCGACTCCCTCGCCAGCGGCGATCGCGCGCCGGCCTGCGGCGCCGCCGCGCCCTACGCGCGCGCCGACCTGCCGCGGCTGGCCGCCCGCGAGCGCGAGCTGCGCTACGCGCTGCAGCAGCTGCTGACGCTGCGCTGGATCGATCCGGAGCGGATCGTGCTGCTCGGCTTCGACCACGGCGCGGTCGTCGCCGCCGGCTGGCGCGAGCCGCGTGAGTTCGCCGGCTTCATTCTCACCGGCTGGTCGTGCACGTCGCCCGACGTGCGCCGCGGCCTGGCCACGCCGCCGGACCTGCCGGTGCTGGCGCTGCGGTGGACGGACGATCCGCGTCTGCGCGACCCGGCCTGGAACGGCGACTGCCAGGTGCACCTGGGCGCGCGGCCGGGCTCGCGCTCGGTGCTCCTGGAGGGCAGCGGCCATTCGGTGGCGCCCAGCGCCGAGGCCCGCGCCGCCGTGCTGCGGTTCCTGCAAGCGCGCAGCTTCCCCTAGACAAGGCCGGCGGCCCTCGCTACGCTTCGAAGCCACCACCGCGAGGAGCCGCGCATGCTGAGCCCCGACGACAACGAGCTGCTGACGCGCACCGGCCCCGGCACGCCGATGGGCGACCTGCTCCGCCGCTACTGGACGCCCGTCGTGCTGGCGAGCGAGGTCACGCCCGGCGGCCGCGTCAAGCGCGTGCAGCTGCTCGGCGAGCGCCTGATCGTCTACCGCACGCCGTCGGGGCGCGCGGGGCTGGTCGGCGAGTTCTGCCCGCACCGCCGCGCCTCGCTCTACTACGGCCGCGTCGAGGCCGACGGCATGCGCTGCGTCTACCACGGCTGGAAGTTCGGCCTCGACGGTCAGTGCCTGGACATGCCCAGCGAGCCGCGCGAGTCCAGCTTCGCGGCCAAGGTCTGCACGACCGCCTACCCGTGCCTGGAGGCGGGCGGCGTGATCTGGACCTGCATGGGGCCGGGGAGCGCGCCGGCGCTGCCCGAGCTGGAGTGGACGCTGCTGCCCGAGGCCCACGTGTTCGTCTCCAAGCGCGTGCAGGACTGCAACTGGTTCCAGGCCATGGAGGGCGGCATCGACTCCAGCCACATCGGCTTCCTGCACGCGCCGCTCGACCCCAACGACCGGGCCATGGCCGAGGAGCTGGACCGCGCGAGCTTCGGCGTGGGGCTGGCGGTGCTCAGCGGCGATCGGGCGCCGCGCTTCGACGTGCGCGACACCGACTACGGCGCGCTGATCGGCGCCCGGCGCGCCCAGGCCGACGGCCGCTGGCTGTGGCGGCTCACGCAGTTCCTGCTGCCCTTCTACACGATGCCGCCGGCCGACATCGGCGAGAAGATCGTGCAGTCGCACATCTGGGTGCCGATGGACGACGCCCACGTCGTGAACTGGATGGTCACCTGGCACACCGAGCGGCCGCTCACGGGCGAGGAGATCGAGTTCCACCGCGGCGGCCGCGGCGCCCACGTGTGCGACTACGCGCCGGCGACCTCGGAGCCCTACGGCGACGTGCGCACGGCGGCCAGCCGCGACAACGACTACTTCATGGACTGGGAGGCGCACCGCACGCGGATGTTCTGCGGCATCCCCGGCTTCGGCGTGCAGGACCAGGCGATCCAGGAGAGCCAGGGGGCGATCGTCGATCGCGGGCAGGAGCGGCTGGGCAGCAGCGACAGCGCGATCATCCACGTCCGGCGCCGGCTCATGACCGCCGCCCGCGCGCTGCGCGAGCGCGGCGCGCCGCCGCCGGGCCTCGATCCCAAGGCCTACTGCGTGCGCTCGGCCTCCGCGCTGCTCGCCCCCGGCGCCGACTGGGTGGAGGAGACCCGGCCGGTGGTGCTGGCCCGGCCCTAGCCGCTTGCCCGGCCGCCTCGCCCGTCGCGTCGCGCTGATCACCGGCGGCGGTGGCGGCATCGGCGCTGCCACCGGCCGTCTCTTCGCCGAGGAATCGGCGGCGGTGGCGCTGGTCGACAGCGACCCGGCCGTCGTCGAGCGCACGGCCGAGACCATCCGCAGGGAGGTCGCCGGCGCCGCCGTGCTGCCCGTCACTGCCGACGTGGCGCAGGAGGCCGAGGCGCGCCGCGCCGTCGAGCAGGCGGCCGCCCACTTCGGCGCGCTGCACTGCCTGGTCAACCTGGCCGGTATCCGCCTCTACACGCCGCTGGCGGCCGCCGACGCCAAGGAGTGGGAGCGGATCATCGGCGTCAACGTGCTGGCGACGGCCTACGCCTGCAAGGCCGCAATCCCGCACCTGCGCGCGGCGGGCGGTGGCACGATCGTCAACGTCTCCTCGGTGTACGGCGTGATGGGCCGGGCGGGGATGGGGCAGTACGACACGACCAAGGCCGCGCTGCTCGGGTTCACGCGCGCGCTCGCCGTGGAGGAGGCGCCGCACGGTATCCGCGTCAACGCCGTCTGCCCGGGCGGGACGATCACGCCCTACCACATCCGGCGCGCGGCGGAGAGCGGCGTGTCCGAGGCGCAGCTGCGGGCCTCGCGCCAGGGCGACAACCTGCTCGGCCGCTTCGCCGAGCCGCGCGAGGTCGCCCATCCGATCCTGTTCCTGGCCTGCGAGGAGTCCTCGTTCATCACCGGCGCCACGCTGATGGTGGACGCCGGCAGGTCCATCCTCTAGCGCTCCCCCGCGTCAGACCGTCTCGTCGCGCTCGCGGCGCAGCAGCCACCAGTGCACGACGGCGGTGCCGGCGAGGACGAGCAGGCCGAGCACCAGCCAGCCTACCTCGCCGCCCGTCGGCGCCGTGTCGCGGTAGTGCAGCAGGCCGATGAGGACGAGGGCGCAGCCGATCACGGCCGCCGCCGCCCGCGTGGCGCGCACGAAGCGCAGCCAGGCCGGCTGGGTGCGGCCGAGCACCATGGCGACGACGAGCAGGACCATCGCGGCGAGCACGAGCGAGGCGGCGGCGAAGCCGAACAGCCAGACGAGGCCGATCTCGGCGGCGTCCTGCACGGGACCGACGTAGAGCAGGTGGGCGAGCAGCCACACGGTCACCACCGCGACCGCGACGACGCCCGCCACGCGGCTCATGGCATCAGGAACTCCCGCAGCAGCGCCTGGAAGACGGCCGGCTGATCGCCGGGCACGGTGTGACCGGCCTGGGGCACGACGGCCAGCCGCGCGCCCGGCTGCTCGTCGATCATGCGCTTGGCCGTCTCGTCGCTGAGCACGTCGGAGGCGGCGCCCCGCACGAGCAGGGTGGGGCAGCGGATCGCGCGCCACTGCGGCCAGAGATCGGCCGGCGTGCGCAGCCGGCCCTGCCGGATCGCCTCGCGCAGCGCGCGATCGTACTTCCACGTCAAGCCGCCGCCGGGCAGCGGCCGCACGGCGTGCTGCGCGCGCTGGCGGAGCATCGCCTCGGCGTAGAGCGGGTTGGCGGCCCGCTGCCAGGCGATCACGTCCTCGAGCGTCTCGAAGCGCTCGGGCGCGAGCGCCATCATCTGGCCCACGCGCGCGCGGCCGGCCGGCGCGATCTCGGGGCCGATGTCCACCACGACCAGCCGCTCCACCCGGTCCGGATGGTGGCCGGCGTAGTTGATCGCCACGCGCCCGCCCAGCGAGAGCGCGACGAGGCTCACGGGCGTCAGGCCGAGCGCGTCCACGAACGCCTCGAGATCGCCCAGCAGGGCGGCATCGGAGTAGTCGGCGTCGGGCGCGGGGTCGGAGTCGCCGTGGCCGCGCTGGTCGAGGACCAGCGCGCGGAAGCGCGCGGACAGCAGGCGCGCCTCCTCGTCCCAGGTGCGGGCATGGCCGGTGATGCCGTGCAGCAGGATCAGCGGCGGCGCCCCCGGCGCGCCCCACTCGGTGTAGTGAAACCGCTGGCCGTGCAGGTCGACGGTGCGATCGGTGTGCATGGCGCGATTGTAACTCTGCTACGATCCGATCCCATGGCGATGCACGCGGGGCACGACCACGCCCGTGTGACCGCCGGCGCCCGCTCGTGGCCGATCCTCGCGCTGACGCTGGGGCTCACGTGCGGCGTGCTGCTGATCGAGCTGATCGGCTCGTTCTTCACGGGCAGCCTCGCCCTGCTGGCCGACGCCGGCCACCTGCTCACCGACGCCGGCGGCCTGGCGCTGGCGCTGTTCGCGATCTGGATCGCGAACCGGCCGCCGACGCCCGCCAAGACCTACGGCTACTTCCGCGCCGAGATTCTCGCCGCGCTCGTCAACGCGCTGCTGCTCATGGCCGTGGCCGGCTTCATCCTGGCCGAGGCCTGGCAGCGCCTGCGCACGCCGGCGGCGGTGCTGGCCGCGCCGATGGCGGCCGTGGCCGCCCTCGGCCTCGGCGTCAACATCGTCTGCGCGCTGCTGCTGCACCGCGCGTCCGCCGAGAGCCTCAACGTGCGCGCCGCCTCCCTCGAGGTGCTGAGCGACGCGCTCAGCTCGCTGGCCACGCTGATCGCCGCCGGCGTCGTGCTGGCCACCGGCTGGACGGGCGCCGACCCGCTGGCCGGCGTGCTGATCGCGCTGCTCATCGTGCCGCGCACGTGGACGCTGCTGCGCCAGGCCGTGAACGTCCTGCTGGAGGGTGTGCCGCCTCACCTGCACCTGGGCGAGATCGAGGAGGCGATGCTCGCGGTGCCCGGCGTGCGCCGCGTGCACGACCTGCACGTCTGGACGCTGACCTCCGGACGCGAGACCATGAGCGCCCACGTGGTCGTCGCCGACGTCGGCGAGAGCGAACGGCTCCTGGGCGAGCTGCACGCGCTGCTCCACGCCCGCTTCGGCATCGACCACACGACCGTCCAGCTCGAGACCGAGCCCTCGCCCGTGCTGCAGATCAAGAGGTCCTGAAGCCGGGCGCGCCTCTACCGGTATAGTGATGGCCGCAAGGAGGCCGTGACCCCATGTCCACCGTGCCCCTGACCGAGCGCGCCATCGTGCTGCGCGCCGAGGACGACGTCGCCATCGCGAAGAAGGAGCTGGCCGCCGGCACCGTGCTCGACGACGCCGGCGCCCGCATCGAGGTGCGAGCGGACGTCAAGCCCGGCCACAAGGTTGCCCGCCACGCCGTGCGCCGCGGGCAGCCGGTCCGGCGCTACGGACAGGTGATCGGCTTCGCGACGCAGGACATCGCGGTCGGCGACCACGTGCACAGCCACAACCTGGATATCGGCGAGCTGTCCGAGGATCGCTACGAGGTCGGCGTGGACGTGCAGCCGGTACAGCACTACCCGCCCGAGCAGATGCGCTACTTCGACGGCTACCGGCGCGACGACGGAAGGGTCGGAACGCGGAACTATGTCGCCATTGTGTCCGGGGTGAATTGTTCAGCGAGTGTCAGTCAGTTCGTGAAGGACAAGTTCCGCGATGTTCAACGCGAGTTTCCGAACGTGGACGGCGTCATCGCGATCACCCACAAGTCCGGCTGCGGCACCAAGCTCTTCGGCGAGGATCACCTGGCGCTGCAGCGCGTGCTGGCGGGCTATGCCAAGCATCCCAACGTGGCTGCCTACATCCTGGTCGGGCTGGGCTGCGAGGTGAACCAGGGGGCCGTGATGATCGAGCGCCAGAAGATGTCGGCGCCCGGCCATCCCGAGCGCAAGCCGTTCCTGGTCAACATCCAGGAGGCGGGCGGCATCCGCAAGACCGTCGAGCGGGCGGCGGCCGAGGTCGCCAAGCTGCTGCCGATCGCCAACGCCGCCCGGCGCACGAGGCAGCCGGTGTCGGAGATCACGCTGGCGACGAACTGTGGCGGCTCCGACGGCAACTCCGGCATCACCGCCAACCCGGCGCTCGGCTGGGCGGTGGACGAGCTGGTGCGCTACGGCGGCACCGGCGTGCTGGCCGAGACGCCCGAGATCTACGGCGCCGAGCACCTGCTGATCCGCCGCGCGATCAACGAGGGCGTGGCCAAGAAGCTCATCGACCGCTACAAGTGGTGGGAGTGGTACTGCCGCGGCATCGAGGCCATGGACAACAACCCGGCGCCCGGCAACAAGGCCGGCGGCCTCACGACCGTGTTCGAGAAATCCCTGGGCGGCGTCGCCAAGGGCGGCACCACGCCGATGATGGACGTCTTCCTGTACGGCGAGCCCATCACGACGCGCGGCTTCGTGTTCATGGACACGCCCGGTCACGATCCCGTCTCGATCACCGGGCTGGTGGCGGGGGGCTGCAACGTCATCTGCTTCACGACCGGGCGCGGCTCGGTCTTCGGCTGCAAGCCGGTGCCCTCCATCAAGCTGGCGACCAATTCCCTCGTGTACCGGCACATGGAGGAGGACATGGACATCAACTGCGGCGTGATCCTGGAGGGCACACCGCTGGCGACGGTCGGCCGTCAGATCTTCGAGGAGATCGTCGCGGTCGCGTCCGGCAAGCGAAGCCGCAGCGAGCTGTCGGGCGTGGGCGAGGAGGAGTTCGCACCCTGGATCATCGGGCCCGTGATGTGAGCTCGCCTCGCGCCGGCTCTATGGCGCGACGACCGAGGTCATCCGCCGCGTGACGGTCGCGCTCGCCGCCTGAGCGTCCGGCGCCAGCGCCCGGGCGAGGTGGCGGCCGGCGGCGCCGCCCAGCAGCCCGGCCATCGCCGCCAGCACGATCGCCAGCGCGTTCTCCGTCGCCGAGGGCACCAGCGGCGCGAACGCCGGGCTCCGGCTCGTGGACCAGCCGTACAGCGCGACGAGCGCCACGCCGTAGGCGGCGCCGGCCAGCGCCGGCCGTCGCCGCGGATCCACGGCGCTCATCGCCGCCGCGGCGCCGAGCGGCAGCACCAGCCGCAGCCAGAGCGGCGTGATCGCGCCGCGCGACCTCGCGCGGATCGCCGCGGCCTGGGCGATCGTCGAGCCCGGGTCCTTGGCGATCGCCTCGCCGATGACCGACACCGGCTGCAGCACGGCGAAGCCCGCCTGCGCGATCTCCTCGCCGGCGATCGAGATCGCCAGCGCGATCGCCACGATCGTCACCGCCGCCCAGCGGCTCTCCAGCAGCCGCGCCGGCGGGACGAGCGCCAGCGGCAG
>DASSLH010000177.1:0-9757 GCA_035689625.1 Candidatus Methylomirabilota bacterium
ACCCCCTGCGGCATCGAGTGCGGCGGATAGGCGGTCAGGATGATGACCGGCGTCTGCTTGGTGAGCGGCTGCTGGCGCAGCTGCTGGATGGCGGCGACGCCGTCGAGCTTCGGCATCGAGAGGTCCATGACGATCACGTCCGGCTCGTGGTGCAGCGCGATGGCCACGCCGCTCTCGCCGTCCTGGGCGGTGACCACGCGAAAGCCGCGGCTCTGGAAGTGGAGCGCGTAGAGGTCGCGGGTGTCGCTCGTGTCGTCCACGATCAGCACCAGCCCCGAGTTCCGCGCCACGCTGCCCCCCTGTTCCACACCCACGCCGGGCCTGACTCTTACAAGGACCGGGCCATGTCAGCCGGCGTGAACAATGGGGGCTGCCGAGGCGAAAGTGCCCAGGAATTACACGCCGAAAGCGGGACGACGCAGCAACAGGCTACTTCAATTCGGCAAGTCTTTCCCCAGCAGCCGGCGGACGTGCTGCTCGAGATCCTCGGGCAGGCAGGGCTTTGTGAGGAACGCGTCGGCCCCGGCCTCCAGCACGCCCTCGGCGATCGCCCGCATCGGAAAGCCGGTCAGGATCATCAGCGGGACCGCGCGCGTGCGCGGGTCGGCCTTCAGCCGCCGGGTGGCGGCGAGACCGTCCACGCCGGGCATGCTGAGATCCATCACGATGACGTCGGGACGCAGGCGCAGCGCCGCCTCGATGCCGCTGAGACCGTCGTGGGCCGTCCGCACGACGTAGCCGCGGCTGCCGAAGTAGAGCGCGTAGAGCTCACGCGTGTCGGCGGTGTCGTCCACGATGAGGACGACGCCGGCGCCACGGCTGCGCGGACCCTCGCGGTGCGCGGGACTCGCGCGCTCGGGCTCCCAGTGCTCACGAGCGGGCATCGGAGGCATGCGGATCTCTCTAAGCGGGACTGAGTAGATCTACCAGTACCACTCTCCGCGCCCGCGACCAAGCAACCGAGCAAGATTGTTGGGAAAATCTTTTCCCACCCCGGCGCGTACCCGGGCGCGGCCCCGCCGGCTGGGATAGAATGCGCGGCGGCACATGACCGACCTCCCTGCCCCGCGGCTGTCCGGCTGGGCCCTCGTCCTCGGCGCGTCCTCCGGCTTCGGCGCCGCCACCGCGGTGGCGCTGGCCGAGGCCGGCTGCGACGTCTTCGGCGTGCATCTCGACCGGCGCGCGACCCAGGCCAACGCCGATCGCGTCGCCGCCGACGTGCAGGCGCGCGGGCGCCGCGCGGCGCTCTTCAACGTCAACGCGGCCGATCCCGAGCGCCGGGCCGAGGTCGTGGAGGCGATGGCGCGCACGCTGGCCGAGCGCGGCGAGCGCGGCCGCCTGCGCGTGCTGCTGCACTCGCTGGCGTTCGGCACGCTGAAGGCGCTCGTGGCCGACGATCCCAAGGACGCCGTCAGCGCCAGCCAGATGGCGATGACGGTGGACGTCATGGCGCACTCACTCGTCTACTGGACGCAGGACGTCGTCGGCCGCGGCCTCATGGGCGCCGGCGGTCGCATCTTCGCGATGACCTCGTCGGGCGGCACCCACGCGCTGCCCTGCTACGGCGCCGTCTCGGCGGCCAAGGCGGCGCTGGAGGCCCACGTGCGTCAGCTGGCGGTGGAGCTGGCGCCCCGCGGCATCACCGCCAACGCCATCCGGGCGGGCGTCACGGCCACGCCGGCGGCGCTGAAGATCCCCGGCTACGAGGCGCTGGAGGAGAACGCGCGCCGCCGCAATCCGTCCGGGCGTCTGACGACGCCGGCCGACGTCGCGCGCGCCGTCGTGCTGCTGGCCCACCCCCACAGCGCCTGGATCACCGGCAACGTGATCGGCGTGGACGGCGGCGAGGACGTGACCGGATGACGGACTACGCGCTGGCCGTGGTGCTGGGCGTCGTCGAGGGCCTGACCGAGTTCCTGCCGGTCAGCTCGACCGCCCACCTGCGCATCGTCGAGGCGCTGCTCGGCATCGACCTGGGCAACGCCTACTGGAAGACGTTCTCGATCGTGATCCAGCTCGGCGCGATCCTCTGCCTGCCGATCTACTTCCGGCGCCGCATCGCCGGCTTCCTGGCCGACTTCCCGCGCGGCCGTCGCGGCGATCGCACCGTCGTCACCCACCCGATCACCCTCACGCTGATCGCGTTCGTGATGACGGCGATCCCGGCCCTGCTGCTGACGAAGGTCATCGGCAAGCACCTGGAGAGCCTCTCCGTCATGGCGCTGTCGCTCATCGTCGGCGCCGTGATCATGTGGCTGGTGGACGGCTTCGTGCGAGGCGGCCGCACGGACGAGATGGACCAGATGTCGCTGGCGCAGGCGGTCTGGATCGGCCTCTGCCAGACGCTGTCGGCGGTGTTTCCCGGCACCTCGCGCTCGATGGCCACGATCACCGCCGGCGAGCTGGCCGGCCTCACCCGGCCCGTGGCGCTGGAGTTCTCCTTCTTCCTGTCCATGCCGACGATGGCCGCCGCCACGCTGTACGATCTCTACAAGTCGCTGCGCCACCATCCCGGCGAGGCCAGCGCGATCGGCGCCATGCCGGCGGACGCCCACGCCTGGATCGTGCTGGCCATCGGCTTCGTCGTCTCGTTCCTCGTGGCCTACGGCGTGGTCGCCTGGTTCATGGCCTGGGTGCGCACGCGCGGCCTCACGCTGTTCGCCGTCTACCGGCTGATCGTGGGCGCCGCCGTGCTGTGGTGGGCCACGACGCTGCGCTGAGGCTCTAGGCGGGACGGGCGCGGTCGGGGACGGCCTTGGCGAGGCCGCCCAGCAGGCGCTCGCGCGTGACCGGCTTGGCGAGCAGCGCGTCGACGTGGCGCGCGTGGTCGGGATCGAGCTCGTCGGCCCAGCCGGTGAGCAGCACGACCGGCACCGTGCGGCGCCGCTTGAGCTCCTCGGCCAGCGCCAGGCCCGTCATCCCCGGCATGCCGAGGTCGGTGACGACCACGTCCACCGGCTCGCGCTCGAACAGCTCGAGCGCCTCGCGGCCGGAGGCGGCGGTGAGCACGGTGTGGCCGGCGGCGGTCAGCATGGCACGGATCACGTCCAGCACCTCCGGCTCGTCCTCGACCGCCAGCACGCGCATGGGCTCCAGCGTCGGCAGGAACGCCGGCGTGCGCGCGGCCTCCGCGCTGATGGCCGGGAACGCCAGCGTGAACGTGGTGCCCACGCCCTCGACGCTCGACACGCTGATCGTGCCGCGATAGCGGTGGACGATCTCCTGGGCCAGGCTCAGGCCCAGGCCGGAGCCGCCCTCGCTGGAGCGCGTGGTGAAAAACGGCTCGAAGGCCAGCCGCTGGACCTCGGGGCTCATCCCCCGCCCGCTGTCGGCGATCGACACGACGGCGCGGTCGCCGTCGCCGCGCACGTGCAGCGTCAGTCGCCCGCCCTCCGGCATGGCGTTGAGCGCGTTCTCGAGGATGTTGAGCATCGCCTCGCGGATCTCGCTGGCCACCGCCAGGATGAGCGGCGCCGGCTCGGCCTTGAGGTCGATCTCGTAGCGGATCCCCCGGCGCGCCGCCTCGTTGTCCCACTGCGGCCGCGTGAGGGCCAGCAGCTGCTCGAGCACGTCGCGCAGCTGCACGCCCTCCGGGCCCCGCACGCGCGAGGGCCGCGAGTAATCCTGCAGCCGCCGGACCGTCTCCACGCTGTCCGAGGCGCCCTGGTTGATCACGCGCAGCGCGTGCACGAGCTCGTCGCGCTCGATGGCCTCGTCGGCGGCCAGCCGCTCCAGCAGCATCTCCGTCCAGCCCAGCACCGGGGTCAGGCGGTTGTTGATGTTGTGGGCGACGCCGGCCGCCAGCGAGCCCAGCGTGCGGAACTTCTGCTCGCGGATGAGCCGGAAGCGCAGCTCGTGCTCGCGGCTGACGTCGCGGAACACGCCGATGCGCTGCAGCTGGCCGTCGGCGGCGGCGACCGTGGCCAGGCTCACCAGCACCGGGCGCGGATCGCCGGCGCCGGTGATCAGCAGCACCTCGCCCTGCCAGGAGCTGCCGCGCATCTGGGCGATGAGCGCGCCGACGTCCTGCGAGGACGAGGCGAGCAGCTCGGTCCAGCGCCGGCCGCGCAGCGCCTCGGCCGGCACGCCGACCATCTCGGCGAACGCGCGGTTGGCGAACAGCACGGCGTCCTCGGCGTCGGTCAGCACGACGCCCTCGCCGATCCGCCGCACCACGTCGGCCAGCTCGCGCGCCTCGGCCTGCAGCCGCGCGTGCACCATCGTCGCCGCCACGCGGTCGGCCACGATGCGCAGCAGCCGCTCGACCCGCGGGTCGAGCTGCCGCGCGCGGCGGGCGATCTCCAGCACGCCGATCGGCACGCCGCCGACGATGAGCGGCGCCACCATGAGCGCGCGGAAGCCGCCGGCCCGGATGGCGGGGTTGGCCACGCGCGGATCGGACGCCGCGCCGTCGGGGATGATCACCGGCGCCTGCGTGGACAGCGCCACGGCGGCGACACCGACGTCGGCCGGCATCGTCACCAGGCTGAGGTCGCCGAGGCCGGAGGCCGCCCGGCCGCGCAGCTCGCGGTGCGCCTCGTCGAGCAGCAGGATGGCGGCGGCGTCGGCGCCGAACACCCCGGTGACGATCTCCGTCATCTTCTCCAGCAGCACGTCGGGATCGCCCGCGCCCAGCGCCGCCTCGGCGATCTCCTCCAGCGCCTGGATCTCCGCCGTGCGCCGCGTGAGCAGCCGCCCGGTGACCAGCGTGCGCGTGCGCGCCACCAGCTCCTCGGGCAGGAACGGCTTCGTCATGTAGTCGTCGGCGCCGTCCCGCAGGCCGCGAATGCGCGCCGACGGGCTCGACAGCGCGCTCAGCACCAGGATCGGCGTGGCGGCCAGCTCGGGCCGCCGGCGCAGCTCCTCGATGACGTCGTAGCCGCTCATGCCGGGCAGCATCAGGTCGAGCACGACGAGGTCGGTCTCGGGCGTGCGCTCCAGGGCTTCCAGGGCGGCCTCGCCGGTCGGCACCGACTCGACGTCGTAGCCCTCGGCCACCAGCAGGTCGCGCAGCAGTATGGACGTGTCGCGGTTGTCTTCCACGACGAGGATGCGCGCGGCTTCGACGTTCACTGGCTCGCCTCGCCTACGGCTGCGGCTCGCACTGCCATGTTCATGCCGGGTTCAGTGGGCGCCCACGCGCTGGCCGTGCAGCGTGGCGGCCACCAGGCGCGCCAGCTCGTCGGGCGTGAAGGGCTTGGTCAGATAGGCGTCACAGCCGGCGTGCAGGGCGGCCTCGCGCTCCTGCGAGCGGGACAGCGCGGAGACGGCGATGATCGGCACCCCCGCCGTGCGCGGGCCGTGGCGCAGGCGGCGGGCGACCTCCCAGCCGCTCACGCGCGGGAGCATCAGGTCCAGCAGGATCAGCGCCGGCGGCCGCTCCACCGCCTCGCGCATCCCCTGCTCGCCGTCGTCGCACACGCGGGCGACGCCGCCCAGCAGGTCCTCGACGACCACGCGCATGAGGTCCTGCGTCTGCGTCTCGTCCTCGACGATGAGCACCTCGCGGCCCTCGAGGAACGGCTCGAGCGCCGGCACCTCGGCCGGCCGCACCGTCTGCGCCACCGGGACCTCGGCCGCGACCGGCAGCGTGAACGTGAAGCGGCTGCCGCAGTTCTCGCCCTCGCTCTCGGCGCGCACGACGCCGCCGTGCAGCTCGACCAGCCGCCGCACGATGGCCAGGCCCAGCCCGGAGCCTCCGTGACGCCGCTGCATGGGCGCCTCGACCTGGTAGAACGGATCCCAGATCCGGGCCAGCTCCTCCTTGGCGATGCCGACGCCGCGGTCCTCGACGCCCACCCACACCCGGTCGCGCTGCGCGCCGGCGGTGACGCGCACGAGGCCGCCCGCGTTGCTGAACTTCACGCCGTTGCCGACGAGGTTGACGAGGATCTGCTGCAGGCGCGAGGGATCGGCCTGCACGAGCGGCGTGTCGGCCGGCACCGCGTTCTCGATGCGGATCTGCTTGGCCTGGGCCGCCACCGTCACCACGGTGATCACCTGGTCCACCGCGTGGCGCAGGTGCGTGGGCCGCGCGTTCAGCTCGACGCGGCCGGCCTCCAGCCGCGAGACGTCGAGCAGGTCGTTGATGAGGTCGCTCAGCCGCTGCGCGCTGCGGAAGATCGCCTCCTGGTGCTCGAGCTGCTTGGGCGACAGCGGACCGTGGACCTGGCGCGTGAGCAGCCGGCTGTAGCCGATGATCGCCGTCAGTGGCGTGCGCAGCTCGTGGCTGACCATCGCCAGGAACTCGCTCTTGAGCTGGTCGAGGCGGCGCAGCTCCTCGTTGACCTGGGCCAGCGCGCGCGCCTCGCGGTCCTTCTCCGCGTACTCGGTCTCGTACTCGCGCACGAGGCCGGCCGTCTCGATGAAGACCGCGTAGCGGTGGCGCAGCAGCAGGAACGTGAACGTGGCGCCCGCCGCCAGCCAGTCGATGGCGATCATCGTGGGCGCCACCTCGGCCGGCACCATCCACGGCGTCGCCCACACCCGCACGGCCGCGCACAGGCCGATGCCGAGGAACACGAGCGCGAACACGACGCCGAGCGGCTCCGCCCGGCGCGCGGCGCGGTGATGGATCGCGCGGATGATCAACGCGGCCACGCCGAGCGCCGAGGCCCCCAGTACCACGTTGGCGAGGCGGTAGAGCAACTCGGCAGAGGGGACGGGCATTGACGGGGCTTCCTCGGGACTCCTGTCATCATGATACACACGGGTTTCGCGACGACGAATACGGCGGCGCTGATTCCTGGGAAAACTTTTCCCCCGTGCCGCAAGTGTCGGCGGCGGCAGGCCTCCGGCATGCGCACAATTACAATGCCTGTTTCTCCCGTCAGGCCCATGACGTCCTGCGTCGCCGGAACGGCTTTGCAATATCCGGGACGAGCCGCATCTGCGCCATTCGTCTCGTGTTTCGCGAGGCACGGGGTGCGGCATGGTCGTTGCTCTAGTGGGCCGCCATGTTGCGTTCCCGATCGTCATGGCTTCGAGTGCTGAGGCGGTACGAGCTGTCCGACGACGGGTTCGCGCCGCCGGCGGCGATGGTCGACGAGCAGCTGGCAATGCTCGACACCGGCATCCACGCTCGTTCGCGCTTCCGGAGCGCGCGCAATCCCGGCCGCGTCGCCATCTACTCCGTGCACAACACCGAGGTCGCGGCGGCCCTGGGGCCGCCCGAGCGCGAGGGCGAGCACACGATGATCGCGGTGCGCGAGTTCCGCCGCGTGCCGCTGGCGGCCTCGTCCCTGGCGCTGACCGTCTTCACCGCCCGCGCCGGGCGCGCCGTGCAGGTCGTGGCGGCGATCGCCCACTTCGTCGAGCGCGCGGTGGATCTCTACCAGCCCGGCTACCTGCTGCTCGCCCGCTCGCTGGAGGATCCGCGCACGACGCTGCTCCTGACGGCCGTCGACGACTCGACGGCGCTCGGCTCGGCGGCGACGTCGGCCTTCAGCCTGCACGAGCTGCTGGCGGAGGTGGGACCGCTGCTGGCGGCGCCGCCCGAGGACTACGAGTACTGGCCCGACCCGGAAGCGCTGCCGGTCAGCGGTCCGGTGTCGCCCTACGCGGTGTAGCGAGGAACTTCAGGAACCAGTCGCGGCTGGCGGCGACGGCCTGCGCGCGGTGGGCGGGATCGGTCAGGCGATGATCGCCGCCCTCGATGATGACGAGGTCGCAGGGCTCGCCGGCGCCCTCGTGGAGCGCGACGCCGTGCTCGAGGCTCACGACCTCGTCGGCGGCGCCCTGGATCACCAGATGCATCGGCACGCCGGGCGGGGCCAGCGCGTAGCGGCCCGACGCGTACTCGATCGCGAACGGCACGCCGAGCCCCCGTCCCTCCTCCAGCTCGTCGTTGGCCAGCTCGGTCAGGCTGGCCGGCGCGTTCCAGGTCACGACCGGCAGCCCCGCCCGTCGCGCGGCGACGTGCAGCGCCACGAAGCCCCCCAGGCTCGAGCCGAGCAGGCCGAACCGGCCGTCCAGCCGCGGATGCGCGCGCAGCCGGTCGAGCACGGCCTCGACGTCCTCAATGCGGGTGGCGATGGTCGTCTCGTCCTCGACGCCGGTGGACTCGCCGCAGCCGCGGAAGTCGAAGCGCGCCAGCGCGAGGCCCGCCGCGGGGAGTGTCTCGGCCAGCATGAGGTACTTCTCGCTGTCCTTGCCGGCGTTGAGCCCGTGGCAGGCGACCACGCACGGCGCCGCCGGCGTGCCGGGCAGGTGCAGGACCAGGGCCAGCGCGCCGCCGTCCACGGCGACGCGGTGCTGCTCGACTGCGATCACGCCCAGATCAGCTCGAAGAGGCGGCAGGCGTTGGCGGCGAGCTCGGCCATCGTGTCCTCGACGGCAAGCCGCTTGAGCTTGGCGACCTCCTCGGCGACGCGGGCAGCCAGCCACGGGCCCGAGGCCAGGGCGGCGAACTCGCCCGAGTACTTCCAGGGCGCGTCGCTCTCGACCAGCAGCGACTCGATGGGAACGTGCTCGAGCATCTCGCGGTCGCGCTCGCGGTACACGATCTCCGGTGTGACGGAGATGAAGTACCCGCGCTCGACGATGGCGCGCGTGACGTCGACGGGCGCCTTGTGCCAGTGGAACACCGCCCGCTCGATGCCGTGGCGCTGCAGCGCCTCCAGCGCGCCGACGGCGGCGCCGTGCGGGGCGTGCAGCGCCACCGCGAGGTCGTAGCGCGCGGCCAGCGCCAGCAGCCGCTCCAGCCGGGCGCGGCCGCGGGTCATGCGCTCGGCGGCGTCGGGCGCGTCGGTCAGCGAGTACCACGGCAGGCCGATCTCGCCGATGCCGACGATGCGGGCGTGGTGGGCGCGGATCTGCTGCTCCACGACCTCCAGGTCACCGTCGGTGAGATCCCAGTCGGGATGGAAGCCCAGGCACCCCCACACGCCCTTGGGCGCGGCGGTCGTGGCCACCAGCGTGCGGATGTTGGTCTCGGGATCGCAGCCGACCCCGACCATGCCGTACACGTCGTGGGCCAGCGCCGTCGCCAGCGTCTCGCGCACGTCGGCGAAGGCGGCGTCGTGCAGGTGGCAGTGGGTGTCGATCACCATGCCGGGGCCCTCAGCTGCCAGCCACGACCATGCGGCCGACCAGCAGCGTCGGCGACGCGGTGCGGTCGCGCAGCACGAGATCGTTGCCGATGCCCTCGATCGCCGCCAGCATCTCGAGCAGGTTGCCGGCCACCGTGACCTCCTCGACCGGGTAAACCAGCTCGCCGCCCTCGATCCACTGCCCGGCCGCGCCCTTGGAGAAGTCGCCGGTGACGCTGTTGATGCCGAAGCCGATCAGCTCGGTCACGTACAGCCCGCTCTTCACCGAGCGGATCAGCGCCTCGGGGGTCGCCGGGCCGGGCTGCAGCACGAGGTTCGTCGTCGACACGCCGACGCCGCTGCCGTCGCGCGCGGCGTGGTGGGTGGAGCGCAGGCCGAGCTTGCGCGCGCTGTAGGTATCGAGCAGGTAGCTCTCCAGCGCGCCCTCGCCGACCACCACCGTGCGCCGGGTGGCCAGGCCCTCGCCGTCGAAGGGCCGGGAGCCGAGCGCGCGCGGCAGCAGGCCGTCGTCCACGATCGTCACCGACGACGCCGCGATGCGCTTGCCGAGGCGATCGAGCAGGAACGAGGCGCGGCGATAGAGGCTGGGGCCGCTGGCCGCGCCGGCGATGGCGCGCACCAGCGAGGCGGCCGTGTCGGGATCGAAGATCACCGGGACCTCGATCGTCTTCACCTTGCGGGCGGCCAGCCGGCGGAGCGCGCGCCGC
>DASSLH010000178.1:0-8303 GCA_035689625.1 Candidatus Methylomirabilota bacterium
ACGACGCTCGGCACCACGGTCGGCAACCTCGGCTTCGAGAAGATCGAGTTCCCCAGGCCGGTCTTCCACGGCGACACCATCTACGCCGAGACCGAGGTGGTGGACAAGCGCGAGTCGAAGTCGCGCCCCCAGTGGGGCATCGTCACCTTCGAGCACCGCGCGCGCAACCAGCACGGCGACCTCGTCATGCGCGCCCGCCGCAACGCGATGCTGCGCAAGCGCCCGTCCGCCTGACATGGCGCTGACCCGGCGGCGCCGCTCGCTACACTTCGTCCCCGGCGGCAACGAGAAGATGATCGCCAAGGCGCTGACGCTGCCCGCCGACGGCCTCATCCTGGACCTCGAGGACGCGGTCACGCCGGACCTGAAGGTCGCCACCCGCCCGATCGTCACGCGCTGGCTCGCCGAGCTGGACTTCGGCGGCCGCGAGCGCTGGGTGCGGATGAACCCGATCGCGACCGGCCTCGGCGTGGCCGACCTGGAGGCGACGCTGGCCGGCCGGCCGGAGGGCTACGTGGTGCCCAAGCCGCGGCACGCCGGCGACGTGCGCGAGATCGCCGACGCACTCGACCGCCTCGAGCCCCGCCACGGCCTCGCGGCCGGCGCCACCCGCCTGCTGCTGATCGCCACCGAGACGCCCGAGGGCCTGCTGAACATCCGCGAGGTGGTGGCGGCCAGCCCGCGCGTCGTCGCCGTGTCGTGGGGCATCGAGGACCTGTCGGCCGCGATGGGCCTGCCGCGCGTGCGCGACCGCGAGGGGCGGTACCTGGACATCCCGCGCCACGCCCGCACGATGTGCGCGATCGCGGCCGCCGCCGGCGGCGTGGAGGCGCTCGACACGGTCTACACCGACGTCGCCGACCTGGCCGGCCTGCGCCGCGAGTGCGACGACGCCGTGGCCATGGGCTTCGCCGGCAAGCTGTCCATCCATCCCTCCCAGGTCGCCGTCATCAACGAGGCGTTCACGCCGGCGGCGGCCGTGGTGGACGAGGCGCGCGAGCTGGTGGCCGCCTTCGAGGAGCACCGCCGCCGCGGCGTCTACGCGTTCCGCTTCAAGGGCCAGATGGTGGACGCCCCCCACCTCACGCGCGCGCTCAAGATCATCGCCCGCGCGAGCTGACATGCGGGCGATGGTGATGCGGCAGCCGGCGCCGGTCGCCGAGCGGCCGCTGCGGCTGGAGGATCGCGACGTGCCGGCGCCCGGCCCCGGCGAGATCCTCGTCGAGGTCCGCGCCTGCGCCATCTGCCGCACCGACCTGCACGTCGTCGAGGGCGAGCTGCCGCCGCTGCGCCCGGCCATCGTGCCCGGCCACCAGGTCGTCGGCCGCGTGGCCGCGCGCGGCGCCGGGGCCGCGCGCTTTCGCGAGGGCGACCGCGTCGGCATCGCCTGGCTGCGCCGCACGTGCGGAGCGTGTCTGTACTGCGCGACCGACCGCGAGAACCTCTGCGAGCGGGCCGAGTTCACCGGCTGGCACGCCGACGGCGGCTACGCCGAGTACGCGGTGGTGGACGAGGACTACGCCTACTCGATCCCGTCGGGTTTCAGCGACGTCGAGGCCGCCCCGCTGCTCTGCGCGGGCATCATCGGCTACCGCGCCCTGGCGCTGGCCAACGTGCGGCCGGGCGGGCGGCTGGGCATGTACGGCTTCGGCTCCTCCGCGCACGTCACCATCCAGATCGCGCGCGCCCGCAACATGGAGGTGTACGTGTGCACGCGCGAGCCGAGCCACCGCGACCTGGCGAAGTCACTGGGCGCGGCCTGGGTCGGCGACCTGCGCGATCCGATGCCCCACCGCGCCGAGGGCACGATCCTGTTCGCGCCCGTCGGCGACCTCGTGCCGGTCGCGCTGCGCAACCTCGCTCGCGGCGGCACGCTGGCGCTGGCCGGCATCTACATGACGCCGATCCCCCGTTTGGACTACGAGGCCGACCTGTTCTACGAGCGCACGCTCCGCTCGGTGACCGCCAACACGCGCGCCGACGGCGTGGCGTTCCTGGCCGAGGCCGCGCGCGCCGGCGTGCGGCTGGCCACGACCGAGTTCCCGCTGGAGGTCGCCAACCAGGCGCTCGAGCTGCTCAAGGAAGGCGCGATCTCCGGCACCGGCGTGCTCTTGACTGCGGTACGCTAGGTCACCAGGGCGGGGGTACGTCTCGCATGTGACGCTGGTTCTTGTCTCGTTCCCTTTCGGGCAGGTCAGGCGGCATTCGGCGCCGAACGCTGACGAAATACAGGAGGGCGGCGAGGCCGCAGACGAGAATCACGAATCCCGCCAGCATCATCTCTAGACCTCCCCCCGGCTCGTCTCTTGACCGATGATCGCCACCGCGAGGTATTATCGCCCCAACCACGACCAGGCAGGTGATCCATGACTTCTCAGCGTGACCTGATCGAACGGGCGGCGCGCGTGCTTCCGGGCGGCGTCCTCGGCAGCCATCGCAGCGGCAAGGAGCTCGAGTTCGTCGTCGCCGACGCGCGCGGGCCGTACCTGTACGATGCCGGCGGCAAGCGCTATCTCGACTACCTGCTCGGCTCGGGGCCGATGGTGCTCGGCCACGCCCACCCGGCCGTCGTCGAGGCCGTGCAGAAGCAGGTCGCGCACGGCACCACGTTCTTCCTGCTCAACCAGCCGATCATCGAGCTTGCCGAGGAGATCGTGCGGGCGGTGCCGTGCGCCGAGCAGGTGCGGTTCATGTCGAGCGGCTCGGAGGCGACGTTCTTCGCGCTGCGCGTGGCCCGCGCCTTCCGCGGCCGCGACAAGATCATGAAGTTCGAGGGCGGCTTCCACGGCACGCACGACTACGCGCTCATGAGCGTGAGTCCGCGCTCGCCGAAGGCGTTCCCGGCCGCCATGGCCGACTCGGCCGGCATCCCCCACGCGCTCGGCGAGGAGGTACTGGTCGCGCCGTACAACGACCTCGCCACCACCGAGGCGCTGATCGCCGCCCACCACAACGAGCTGGCCGCGGTGATCGTCGAGCCCTACCAGCGCGTGATCGTGCCGCAGCCCGGGTTCCTCAAGGGCCTGCGGGCGGTGACGGCGCGGTACGAGGTGCCGCTGGTCTTCGACGAGATCGTCACCGGCTTCCGGCTGGCGTACGGCGGCGCCCAGGCCTACTACGACGTCGTCCCCGAGCTGGCCGCCTTCGGCAAGGTGCTGGCCGGCGGCTTCCCGCTGGCGGCGGTGGCCGGGCGCGCCGACATCATGAAGCACTTCGACGCCGCGCTGGAGGGCACGCCGGACTACGTCTGGCAGGCGGGCACGCTCAACGGCAACCCGGTGGCGGCCACCGCCGGCCTCGCCACGCTGGCCGAGCTGCGCAAGCCCGGCGTCTACGAGCGCCTGTTCGCGACCGGTCGGCGGCTCAGAGAAGGCCTCGCCGCCGCCGCGAAGAAGCACCGGCTGCCCGCGCAGGTCAGCGGCGAGCCGCCCGTGTTCGACATCATCTTCACCGACCAGCCCGTCGTGGACTATCGGGCCACGCTCACCGCCGACCGCCGCCGCATCGCGCTCTTCAACGAGGAGTGTCTGCGGCGCGGCGTCGTCAAGGCCGCGAACAAGATCTACGTGTCGGTCGCGCACTCCGAGCAGGACGTCGAGGAGACGCTCCAGGTGTTCGACGCCGCGCTGGCGGCGGTCGCCGCCCGCACGGCCTGATCCGCGCGCCGCCGCGCAGGAGGACGTCATGGACCTGAGCCGCCGCCAGCTGCTGGCTGCCGGAAGTCTCTCGCTCGCGGGCGTCGCGCTGGGCGCGCCCGGCGCCGGCGCCCAGGCGCCCAAGCGCGGCGGCACGCTCTCCCTGCGGCTGTGGGATCCGCCGCACTTCGACCTGCACGCGCCCGGCGGCCTCTCCTACAAGCTGCACATCGCGCTCACGTTCACGCACAGCCGGTTGCTGAAGCCGAAGGCCGGCCCGTCGGTCCACCCCGGCACGTTCCCGCTCGAGCCGGACCTGGCCGAGTCGTGGACGCAGCCCAACGAGAGGACCTACGTCTTCAAGCTGCGCCGCGGCGTGAAGTGGCACCCGAAGCCGCCCGTCAACGGCCGCGAGCTCGTCGCCGACGACGTCGTCTACACCGTCAACCGGTTCATGACCACCAAGGGCAACGCCAACGCCTTCATGCTGGAGTCCCTCGCCAGGGTCGAGGCGACGGACAAGTACACCGTGAAGTTCACGCTCAAGGAGCCGTTCGCCTGGTTCCTCGACACGCTGGCCAATCCCATGGCGCTGGCCATCGTGGCCCGGGAGTGCGTGGAGAAGTTCGGCGACCTCAAGCAGCCCGAGGCCGTCGTCGGCACCGGCCCCTGGATGCTCGACGCCTATCGCCCCAACCAGGGCCTGACGTACGTGCGCCACCCGGGCTACTTCGTGGCCGGGCTGCCCTACATCGACCGGGTCGAGGCCACCGTGGACGAGGACAACGCCTCGCGGATCTCGTCGTTCCTGGCCGGCAAGTACGACATCGGCTGGGAGAACCCCGGCACGATCAACCGCACGGACTGGGTGCAGATCAAGGACAAGGTCAAGCGGCCGGTGCGCACGGCCGAGTTCCCGTCCAACGTCATGAGCCACATCTCGATGCGCGCCGACGAGAAGCCGTTCAGCGATGTCCGCGTGCGCCAGGCGATGTCGCTCGCGATCGATCGCAAGGGCCTGATCGAGGCCACCGCCGAGGGCGTAGGCGTCATGAACCCGCCGGTTCCGGCCGCGCTGCGGGACTGGACCATCCCGATGGAGCAGCTCGGCGAGGGCGCCCGGTGGTACCGCTACGATCCCGCCGAGGCCCGGAAGCTGCTGGCGGCGGCCGGCTATGCCAGCGGCTTTCCGGGCTCCGTCTGCTTCACGACGTACGGCTCCACCGTGCTGGTGGACTCCATGCAGCTCGTGCAGAAGTACCTCAAGGACGTCGGCATCGACGCGAAGATCGACCAGAAGGAGTACGGCGCCTACGTGTCGTCGTGCTTCTACGGCAACTTTTCCTCGATGGCGTTCGGCCCGCAGACGCCGTTCCTCGAGCCCGACACCTTTCTCTACGGCCAGTACTACCCGAATCATCCGCGCAACCAGAGCCACATCAACGATCCGCAGGTCGCCGACATGCTCGTGCGCCAGCGCCGGACGGCCGACCCCGTCAAGCGCCGCGCGGTCATCTACGACATCCAGCGCTACCTGGCGACGAAGCAGTACTACGTGCAGATGCCGTCGGGCGTGTACGTGGGCGTCTGGGACGCCGCGCTCAAGAACTACGGCCCGAACATCGGCTACGACTACGGCGGCCGCCTGACGGCGGCCTGGCTCGACCGCTGATCTGCTAAAGCGCTACATCGCCACGCGCCTGCTGATCGCGATCCCGTCGCTGCTGATCGCCTCGCTCGTGGTCTTCGCGCTGCCGCGGCTGCTGCCCGGCGACGCCGTCCAGCTGATGCTCGAGGAGAAGGCCTACGCCAGGGACCTCGACGAACTGCGCGCCAAGCTCGGCCTCGACCGGCCCCTGCACGTGCAGTACGTCGAGTGGGCCGCGCGCGCGGTCCGCGGCGACCTCGGCAAATCGCTGTGGACCAGGCGGCCGGTGCTCGAGGAGATCGGCCGGCGGCTGCCGATCACCCTGGAGCTGGCGCTCCTCGCGCTCGCCCTCGCGATCTTCATCGCGCTGCCGGTCGGGATCCTCGCCGCGGTCCGCCAGGACAGCGTCGGCGACCTCGTCGCCCGCAGCCTCGCCATCTTCGGCCTGTCGATCCCGGCCTTCTGGCTAGCCACGCTGCTGATCGTGCTGCCGGCGATCTGGTGGAACTGGCGCCCGTCCGCCGACTTCGTCCCGTTCGGCGCCGATCCGCTCGGCAACCTGCGCCACATGCTGCTGCCCGCCGTCGTGCTCGGCATCGCGGCCGCCGCCGCGCTGATGCGCCTCGCGCGCGGCATGCTGCTGGAGGTGCTGCGGCAGGATTACGTGCGCACCGCGTGGGCCAAGGGCATGTCCGAGCGCGCGATCGTCCTCAAGCACGCGCTGCGCAACGGCGTCATCCCGGTCGTCACGCTGCTCGGCACCCAGCTGCCGCAGATCATCGGCGGCACCGTGGTCATCGAGACGATCTTCGGCCTGCCGGGGATGAGCCGGTTTCTCTTCGACGCGATCAACCAGCGCGACTACCCGGTCATCCAGGGCGTGAACCTGATCGTCGTCTCCACCGTCGTGCTGGTCAATCTCGCCGTCGACGCCCTCTACGCGGTGCTCGACCCGCGGATCCGCTATTGAGCCGGCCGGGCGGCGGCTGGGCGCGCGCCCTGGCGCGCTTCGCGCGGCGCAAGCCGCTCGGCGCGCTCGGCGCCGTGATCGTCGTGGCCATGCTCGTGATGGCCGCGTTCGCCGAGCGCATCGCGCCCTACGGCTACGACGAGAGCCTGCGCGGCGCCCGGATGACGGCGCCGAGCGCCGCCCACTGGCTCGGCACCGACAACCTCAGCCGCGACATCTGGAGCCGCGTCGTGTACGGCGCCCGCGTCTCCATCACCGTGGGCTTCCTCACGGTGGCGCTGGCCATGCTGCTGGCGACGGCGATCGGCGTGACCACCGCCTACTTCGGCGGCGTCTGGGACCTCGTCGTCCAGCGGGTCGTGGACGCCTGGCTGTCGTTCCCCTACCTGATCATCATCCTGTCGCTGATGGCCGTGCTGGGCCCGGGGCTGGGCAACGTCGTCGTGGCGCTCGCGGTGCTGATCGCCGCCACCAACTCGCGCGTCATCCGCGGGGCCACGCTGGGCGTCGTCGAGCACGCCTATATCGAGGCCGCCCGCGCCATCGGCTGCAGCCACGCGCGGATCATCGTGCGCCACGTGCTGCCCAACGTGGCGGCGACGATCATCATCCTGGCCACGATCGCGCTGGGCGCCGTGATCCTGGCCGAGTCGGCGCTGTCGTTCCTCGGCTTCGGCGTGCCGCCGCCGCACCCCTCGTGGGGCGGCATGCTGGCCGGCTCCGGCCGCACCTACATGTTCCGCGCGCCGTGGATGGCGATCTGGCCGGGCGTGGCGATCTCGCTGGCCGTCTTCGGCTTCAACATGCTGGGCGACGCGCTCCGTGACGTCCTCGATCCGCGGCTGCGGGGATCGTGAATTCCGGCACGCGCGATCGCCGATGGGGCTTGACCGCGGACGAGGGCGGGCGTAAGGAGGAGGTGACGGGGCGCGGATCCCGTCCCGTTGAAAGCACCGCACCACGGAGCAAGGGGGTGCGAATGGAGAGTACTCCGCCGGACCTGAGCGCCGCGTCGGTCGAGGTCGGCTAGCCGCCGCGATCGACGCCGAGAGAGTTCGCTGATGGCTCCGGCGCACGCCGGAGCGCGCGGCCCATGCGCCGCGCACGAAACCCAGGGGAGTACCGCGGGCGGACCAAGCGTTCGCCCGCGGCCCCCGCTTCCCGCGCTCCTAGTTGTGCCCTTCCAGCCGCACGCGCGCCAGCGCCGCCTGCAGCAGCCCCAGGTACCAGTCACGCGTCTCGATCACGACGGCGACGGCCATGCCGCGCAGGACGGTGAACTGGTGAACCACCGCGGGTGGGGCGGCGTCTTCGGGGGGCGTCGGCTCGGCCGGCATGCTCGTGTCCGGGTGCAACGCGGGTGCCACAGCTGGGCGGGCCGGGCGGATGAAGCACATGGACGGTGCGTTCAGGCGGCGCGCACGAGGGAACAGCGGCGACAGAAGCGCGTTTCGAGCTCGCGGCGGCTGGTGAGCTGGGCCTGGCACTTCTGGCAGCGGGCATCGCGGAGCACCTGATGATGCGGCCGACAGGCGCCCGTCGTTTCTTTCTCTGCATGCCGCGTGCAGCCGTCCCACACACATTTCCCGAAGGTCGCCATGCGCTCTCCTTTCTCTTGCACGCCCGGTCGCCGGTCCGATCCGTGAAACTTGGCGCGACACGGGGTGCAAGCGATGTGCCGCTGACGACGGTGAAGGCCCGCGCAGACTTCGCCGAGGGGACTGCGGGAAGCAGGGAATTTCTTTTCCGTGTTCGGGGCGACCGCTGGCCGGTGCGCTCGTGAGCACGGGGCTCTGGGTGGCGGCCGCGGGCCTGGCGCCCGGCGCCATCGCCGCCGCCGTCCCGCCCGCGTGCCGGCGGCCGGTCGACGCGCCGACCGCGCTCGTCACCGACGGCGACGACGTCCTCGCGCAGTCGCCGGACTGGCGCGTCGGCGGCGCCACGCAGCTGCTGCCGTCGTTCAGCGCGCTCACCGAGCGGCCGCTCGCGATGCGCTTCGAGCTCGCAGCGCGCATCGGCGGCGCCTGGACGCCGTGGACCGCGGGGATCA
>DASSLH010000179.1:0-12983 GCA_035689625.1 Candidatus Methylomirabilota bacterium
CAGCAGCGCGGCGCCGAGCGCCAGCGTGACGCCGGCCAGCAGCGCCAGCGGCCCCGGCAGGGCCAGCCTGCGGCCGACCAGCACCACGATCGGGCCGTGGACGAGGAACAGCTCGTAGGAGTAGTCGCTCACGAAGCGCACCGGCGCCCACGCCGGCAGCGGCAGCGCGGCGAACAGCAGGAAGAGCGACAGCGCCCAGCCGGTGTAGGCGAAGTTCGGCGAGATCAGGACCAGCGCCGGCGCCACCAGCGCCACGCTCGCGCGCACGCTGGGCGGCCGCTCGAGCCCGCCGGCCAGGCGCACGCCCATGCCGGCCAGGAACGCCAGGATCTGGCGCGTGAAGTCCGCGTGCAGGCCGAGGGCGACCAGCGCGAGCGTGACGGCGGCCAGCCCGACGAGCGTCAGGCGCGGCGCCCGCGAGACGCGCACGAGCGCGGCGACGACGTAGCAGGCGACGATCAGCGACAGGAACCAGCTCGGCACGTTGATGAGATTGGCGCCGCCGTGCGTGAAGTAGCCGAGACCCAGCATCTGGGAGACGAACAGCCCGAGCGTGGCCGGCTTGTAGCCGACCAGCTCGTTGCCCGCGAAGGCGGCGAGCGTCACCAGCCAGTAGGCGGGAAACAGGCGCACGACGCGGTCGGCCGCCCAGGCGCCGAGCGGCTTGCGGTCGCCGGCCGCGAAGTAGCCGGCCATCACGCAGAAGCAGGCGACGCCGAGCTGGCCCCAGTCCACGCCCAGCACGCCGGCCGGCACCGCGGTCAGCGGCACGACGACGATCACGTGCGCCAGCACGACCAGCGCCAGCGCCAGCACCCGCAGCGCGTCGAGACCGCTCGAACGCGTCATGACGGCATCGGCAGCGGGCCGCCGATGCCCTCCACCGCGCCCACCGCCGGCTCCTCGACCATCGCCGCCCGGTGCCGGCGCGCCAGCTCGGCGACGACGATCGACAGGAACACGGTGATCCAGAGGATCTTCTCGTACTCGGCGCTGATGAAGCAGCCACCGATGACGTAGCCGGTGAGGCCGCAGCGCAGGCCCTCGGCCCAGCCGGCCAGCTCGTTCGCCTCGGCGCCGCCCCGCAGCCGGGCGGCGGCGCCCAGCGCGCGGAAGGTCGTCCCGAGCAGCAGCAGGAAGAGCACGAACACCGGTAGGCCCTCCTCGGCGGCGATCTCCAGGAACATGTTGTGAGCCATGTTGCCCTCGGGCAGGCCGGTGTAGGCCGTGCTGAGGTCCTTGAAGTTGAGAGGGCCGACGCCGACGAACGGGTTATCGCTGATCATGCGCAGGGCGGCCCAGAACAGGCCAACGTGGGCGCGGTTGGAGGCTTCCAGCTCGGACGGCAGCTGGCTGGTGTCGCCCGACAGCGTGGCCAGCGCGCGGGTGCTGAGCTCCGTCGGCAGGATCAGCACGGAGGCGACCAGCACGAGCAGGATCGCCAGGGCGGCGGCGAAGCCGCGGCGGCGGTAGACGAAGCTCACGCCGGCGGCGACGAGGCCCACGAAGCCGCCGCGCGAGCCGGTGAGGTAGATCATCACGATCAGCACCAAGCCGGCCCCGATCCAGGCCCAGCGGCGCTTCGGCACGCGCTGCTGGGAGGCGAACACGAACGCCAGCGGCACCAGCAGCACGAGGATGGTGGCCAGGTAGTTGGCCTCGTAGATGCCCACCCCCAGCCGCTCGCCGAAGCGGATCATCTGCCGGACGGCGTAGGGAAACACCACCGCGTAGCTGATCACGAGCGCCTTGAGCACGCGGCCGAGGTCGGCCTGGGTGCGCACGGCCATCACCAGGAACGGCAAGAAGGTCAGGTAGGCGATGTAGCGGCCGATCACGTACTGGAAGCCGGTGCCGTGCACGATGCCGAGCAGCGTCACCGCCACCAGGAACAGCCCGAACAGCGTCACCTGGGGCGCGCGCAGCCGGCGCACCATGGGATCGCCCGAGGCCAGTCGCAGGCCCGCCCACGCGAAGCCCAGCAGGCCGAGCAGCTTGATGACGGTGAAGTCGATGAAGATGCCGAGCAGGTTTTCGCCGAGATACAGGTACGGGCTCTGCTCGTACGGCATGATCGCGATCATCAGCAGCAACAGGGCCATGTCAGCGGCTCCGCGCGGCCACCAGCCGCTCGATGGCGGCGATGGAGCCGAAGTTCTCGGGGGTGATCTCCTCGTCGCCGATCGTGATGCCGAAGCGCTCCTCCAGGAACGCCACCAGCTGGAAGATGCCGAGCGAGTCCACGACGCCGCTGTCGATGAGGTCCTCGCCGTCCTCGACGTCGGTTCGCCCGATGGCCGGGGCCAGGCGCTCGACGACGAAGGTGCGGATGGCGGCGCCCGCGTCGCGGTCCATGCGCAGCATCAGGCGGCCTCCGCCTCGGCAGCCAGCCGTCTCCGGTCGGTCTTGCCGGTGGACGTGCGCGGCAGCGCCGCCCGCACCTCGATCTGCTCGGGCACCATATAGCGCGGCACGCGGGCGGCGCAGTGCGCCTGCAGCGCGGCGGCCGTGAGCGACTCGCCCGGCCGCACGGCGACGAACGCGCGCAGGCGGCTGCCGACCACGTCGTCGCGGACGGCCACCACGGCGGCCTCCAGCACCGCCGGATGCGCGTAGAGCGCGGCCTCGATCTCGCCCAGCTCGATCCGGTAGCCGCGGCTCTTGACCTGGCTGTCGCGGCGGCCCAGGAACAGGTACTCGCCGCTCTCGTCCAGCGTCACCAGGTCGCCGGTGCGGTAGACGCGCTCCGCCGTGTCGGAGCCGAGCGGGTTCGCCACCACCGCCCGACGCGTGCGCTCGGCGTCGCCCCAGTAGCCCGGCGTCACCGACGGTCCGCGCACGTACAGCTCGCCGGTGCCGCCCGCGCCGACGCGGGCGCCGTCGTCATCGAGCGCGAACACCTCGGTGTTGGCGCAGGCGCGGCCGATCGGCAGCCGGTCCTGCCCGGCCAGGCGCCAGCGGTCGACGCGGTGATAGGTGCACACATTGGTCTCCGTCGGGCCGTACAGGTTGTAGAGCTCGGCGCGCGGCAGCAGGTCGGCGAGCCGGCGCAGGTACTTCATCGGGAAGACCTCGCCGGCGAACAGCACGAGGCGCAGCCGGTCGAGATCACGGGTGGCGAGGTCGTCGTGCAGGAGCAGGAAGACCAGCGCCGAAGGCACGGAGTACCAGACGGTGATCGCGTGCTCCTCGATGAACTCGGCCAAGCGCTGCGGGAACACGGCGATCTCCTCGTGGACCATCGAGACGGTGGCGCCGGCGGCCAGCGCGTTGTAGACGTCGAACACCGAGAGGTCGAAGTGCAGCGGCGCGTGGTTGGACAGGTGGTCGTCGGGCGTGATGCGGAACGTGGCGGCGCACCAGTCCACGAACGTCAGCGCGTTGCGGTGCGTGAGCATGACGCCCTTGGGCTGCCCCGTGGAGCCGGAGGTGTAGAGGACGTAGGCCAGGTCCGACTCGATCGCGGCGTCCGGCGGCGCCGCCACCGGATAGCTCTCCAGCGCCGACCACGCCACGTCGCCGGGGCGCTCGACCTCGCCGCGCACCAGCACCGTGCAGGCGGGCGGCGGGGAGCCGAGCAGCCGGCGGCGCTCCGGCGTCGTCACGAGCGCCCTCAGGCCGCAGTCGGCGACGATGGCATCGAGCCGCCGGGCGGGCGCGTGAGGGTCGAGCGGCACGTAGGCGGCGCCGGCCTTGAGCGCGCCCAGCATGGCCACCACGGACTCGACGCCCTTGGGGAAGAAGATGCCGACGCGGTCGCCGCGGCGCACGCCGTGCTCGCGCAGCAGGCGCGCGAGCTGGCTCGAGCGGCGCTCGAGCTCGGCGTAGGTCAGGCTGCGGCCGCGCGCCCGGACGGCCGGTTTGTCGGGATGGCGATGCGCGGACTCGGCGAGCAGCTGCTGGAGCAGGTAGGCCAAGGGTCCCCTCAGAGCAACGGCAGCATGGAGATGAGGTCGCCGCGGCTATCGACGTCCCGGTCACGCGGCGGGCTTGCCGCCTCGGTCTCCGGCTTGCGGCCGATCTGGTTGCGCCAGCGGATCCGCGCCGGCACGCCGACCACGGTGAGGCCGTCGGCGACGTCGGTCATCACCACGCTGTTGGCCACGACCCGGACGTTGTTGCCGATCGCCGCCCGGCCGATGACCTTCGCGCCGGGCCCGAAGTACACGTTGTCGCCGATGGAGCGCACGCCGTGGGTGATGGCCACGCCGTGCTGGACCACGCAGTTGCTGCCGATGCGCGTGTCGGCGATGAAGACGCCGTGCGTGGTGTGCACGACCAGCCCGGGGCCGATCTCGGCCCGGGGGGAGATCTCGACGCCGGTGACGACCTCGACGCTGCCGCGGATGACCATGGCCGACAGCCGCAGCAGTTGGCGCACGATCGGCAGCCGGACGTCGCGCGCCCAGACCGCGTAGCGGAAGGCGAGCACCGCGACGACGCCCGGGTGAAGCGGCGCCTTGATCCAGCGGCTGAACCATCCCGGCGGCAGGCCGTTGATGACCCTGGCGTGTTCGAGGTCTGCACGGACGTTGTCGAGCAAATGCAACTCCCTTCAGCGTTACGCCGACAGGGGTCGCAAGACCTGTACCGAGTGGGAAAACGGGCTAAGCCCTCGCCGGATAAGGAGTTCGCCGCGGCGAGGGCTGCAATGACATCACCGATCTCGCACCCGACTTACTTACCGGGCACGAGCCGCCGGAGGGGGCCGTTGCGGCCCCCTCCGGCGTAGAGCAAGCGCTAGTCCTGCGCCGCCGCCTCCGCGGCGTGGCAGGCCACGACCATGGACGCTCCGGCCCAGCGGCCGAGCGCGTCCACCGCCCGGGCCGTCACGGCGTGACGGCCGGGCCCGTAGTGATCGAGCGAGAGGTCGAACAGCCCCTCGGACTCCGTCCACGCCTCGGCCAGGTCGCCGTTCACGTAGAGGTAGGTCCGGACCGGCGCCCGGCCACCGAGCACCTGGACGTGGATGGACGCCACACCCATGGCGTTGTCGGTCTCCGGATCGCCCGTCTCGAGGACCACCCGGAGGGAGGGGTGTCGGACACCCGTCCGCTCGGGATGGGCCACGCGCGCCCGCGAGAGGAGGCTCACGGTACCCATGATCAGTTGCTCACCGTCACGGTGACGGCCGTGGCGCCGGTGTTGCCGGTGGCGTCCTTCACGCCGGCGGTCACGGTGTGCGTGCCGTTGGCGCTGCCGGTGGTGACCCAGGGCAGCGTGACGGGCCCGGCCACCGACACCGTCTGGGTGGCGACGGTCTGGCCGTCCACGCTCAGCGTGAACGTGTTCGACGCCCCGCTGGCGCCGCTGACCCACATCACGACCCACGCCGTGCCGTTCACGACCGCGCCGCCGGTGGGCTGCGTGATCGCGACGTTGAGCGTGCCGACCGGTGTGGTGTTGTTCTTCACGGTGAGGCTCACGTTGGCGCTGCCGGTCTTGCCGGCGCTGTCGCGCACGGACACCGTGAGCGTCTGGGCGCCATCGGCCACGAGCGTCGTGTCGTACGGAACCGACACGGGGCCGACCGGCGCGGTGGTGCCGCTGCCGACGGGCTTGCCACCCATCGTCAGCGTGTAGGTCGCGTTGCCGCTGGCGGCGCCGCTGACCCAGACCACCGCCCAGTTCGTGCCGTTGACCGTGCTGCCGCCCGTGGGCTGCGTCACGGCCACCTGCAGCGTGCTGACCGGCGGCGGCGCCACCGTGTTGGACACGGTGACCGTCCGGGTGGCGGTCGCCGTGCGACCGAGCGAGTCGGTGACCGCGGCCGTCAGCGTATGGCTGCCGTTGACCACCGTGGTGGTGTTCCAGGAGAACGAGGCCGTCGTGGCAGCCTGGGTGCCGTCCACGGACAGCTTATAGCTGTAGCCGCTGCCGCCGGTGGCGGCCGCGGTGACGGTCACGCTGCCGCTCACGGTCGCGCTCGCGGCCGGAGCCGTGAAGGTGATCGCCAGCGGCGTGACGGTGGCGTTCGACACCGTCACCGTGCGGGTGGCGGTGGCCGTGTGGCCGGCCGAGTCGGTGGCCGTCGCGGTCAGCGTGTGGCTGCCGTTGGCGACCGTCGTCGTGTTCCAGGCGTAGCTGGCGCCGCTCAGGCTGATCGGCGCCGCCGCGTCGATGGCGAGCTTGTACGTGTCCCCGGTGCCGCTGCCGCCGCTGGCGGTCAGGGCCACGGTGGTCGTGCCGCTGACGGTGGCGCCGGCGGCCGGGCTGGTGAACGAGGTGGTGAGCGCCGGCGGCGTCGTGGTGCCGTTCTTCACGGTCACGTTGACGCTCCCGCTGCCGGTGTTGCCGGTGGCGTCCTTGGCGCTGACGGTCAGCGCCTGGGCGCCGTCGGGCACCGCCGTGGTCGCCCACGGGATCGACACCGGGCCCGTGCTGCTCGTCGTCGTCGTGCCGACCGTCTTGCCGCCGGCGGTCAGCGTGTACGTGTTCGAGGTCCCGCTGGCGCCGCTGAGCCAGATGACGGCCCAGTTGGTGCCGCTGACGGTGGCGCCCGCCGTCGGGCTGGTCACCGCGACCTTCAGCGTGCCCGTCGTCGGCGGCGGGGGCGTGGACGCGTTGGACACCGTCACCGTGCGGGTGGCGGTGCCGCTCTGGGCGGCCGAGTCCGTCACCGTGGCCGTCAGCGTGTGGCTGCCGTTGGCGATGGCCGTCGTGTTCCAGCTGAACGTGCCGCTGGCGCCGTTGTAGGCGGTCGTGCCGTCCACGGCCAGCGTGTAGGTGTAGCCCGTACCGCTGCCGCCGCTGCCGGCCATCGTCACCGTGACGGTGCCGCTCACGGTCGTCGTGGTGGCGGACGGGCTGGTGAACGTCACGGTCGGCGGCGTCGCCACGGTGTTGGACACCGTCACCGTGCGGTTGGCGGTGCCGCTCTGGGCGGCCGAGTCCGTCACCGTGGCCGTCAGCGTGTGGCTGCCGTTGGCGATGGCCGTCGTGTTCCAGCTGAACGTGCCGCTGGTGCCGTTGTAGACCGTCGTGCCGTCCACGGCCAGCGTGTAGGTGTAGCCCGTGCCGCTGCCGCCGCTGCCGGCCATCGTCACGGTGACGGTGCCGGTCAGCGTCGTCGTCGTCGCGGCCGGATTGGTGAACGTGACCGTCGGCGCGGTCGTGCCGCCGCCGGGGCCGCCCGTACCACCGGTGCCGCCGTTGGCGATCACGTAGACGTGGGCCGCAAACGGACCATAGGAGTCCGTGAACGAGCTGCCCGAGGCCGTCAGCGTCCGGTTCTCGGCGTTGACGGTGATCGTGCCGGGCGCGGTATTCCAGGTGAACGTCGCCGTCGCCGCCGCGTTGGTCGAGTTGTACGTGAACAGGTAGCCGACCCCGTTGACGACCTTGACCTTGGTCTTGATCGCGCTGTTCGAGTTCGTCGTCAGCGCCGCGGGGGCATCGTCGGCCAGGAGCACGGGCTCCAGCGTGGCCAGCTCACCGACCACGGCCTTGAGGTTGTTCATGTACTGCGTCTTCTGCGTGCACCAGCCGGTGCACACGTCCTGGAGCGCGTTGGTGCCGAGGCTCCACCACCAGAGGCCGTGGGCGCCCTCGACGATGGCCATGTAGGCGTGCTCGCGCATCTCCGGCAGCGTGGGCCACCGGCCGAGCGAGGTGAACTGGAAGAACTGCATGACCGTCATGACGGGACGCGAGTACTCGAACGTCTGCTGGGCGTTGCGCGTCCACTCCGCGACGAAGCCCATGTTGTAGCCGCCGGCCGGCTCGGCACCGTACATCGGATACGGATCCGTCGACGGGACGTCGACGGCATCACGCCACAGGACGAGGTCGGGATTGCCGAAGTTGGCCATGAACGTCATGCTGGCCGGATCGAGCTTCCGCAGCCGGTCGTACTGCGTGAAGGCGCCGGGCTCCAGCGTCGCCAGACATTCGTCGATCGTGTAGAAGCCGGCGCTCGCCGGGTGCTGCGCCAGCTGCTGCACGTACGTGTCGGAGCTGTTGATCAGGAACGAGTTGTCGGCCGGCCAGTGATCGAAGCAATTGCCGGTCTGCAGATACATGACGCCGTGGTTCTGCAGATTGGTCATCAGCGCGTTCATCGCGTCGATGGGCGCAGCGCCATACCAGTAGTTCAGGTAGAAGTTGATCGGCAGACCGTTCATCTGGCGGTCGCCGCCGTTGGCCCACAGCGTGTTCTCCCAGAACGTGGGATCCGTGCTGTAGCCGAGGCCCGAGTCATACACGCCGAGGACGAAGCGGGGCTTGCCGTGCACCAGCATCCGGTTCTTGTCGTCCACGGCCACGTTCATGGTGGCCTTCGTCGCGCCCGGCACCTTCGACACGCGGTAGGCCGGGTAGGTGTAGACGCTGGTGTTGTTCGACAGATCGATCAGCTCGATCGTGGCAAGGTGCGACGGCCCGGCGGGCATGGCGGTGCCATCCAGTGTCGCCGTCAGCTGGGGGGCCGCCGGGAACGTCTGGGTGTTCACCACCTGTCCGGTCGCTTCGTTCTTCAGCGTCGCCTTGACCTGGTAGCGAGTGAAGTCGGCCACCGGCGGCGTCACCGTCACGTCGAACTTCAGCGTCGGCGACTGGTCATCGAACAGCATGCCGCGGAAGTTCGGGTACAGCATGAAGGCACTGACCGGATACGGCTTCTGCAGCTCGAGCTTGACGTCGTCGTACCAGGCCTGAAAGCCAGCCGTCGCATAGTAACCGTCGAGCACGACCGTGGCCGTCCGGTTGTCAGGCACCGTCACGAGGACTTCCTGATACGTCCAGTCATTCGTGCCGGCGAGGTCCGGCGTCGGGAACCAGGAGTTGATCGCCGGCCGGAAATCGAGGGTCAGCCGGCTGCTGCCGGAGCCGCTGGACTGGGTCTTGATCCAGCCGCTCAGGCGATAGGTGCCGGGCGTGAGCTGCATGGTCTGGGTCGCCTGTGCGCCGCCGCTGCCCAGTCGATAGCTGAACGTCCCGCTGTGGGCGACGAGCTGGTCCAGCGACCAGGTGCCGCTCGGTGTCCATCCCGCCGGCACGGATCCGCTCACGGTCTCGAAGCCGCCGTTGGAGAGGGCGTTGTTGTAGATCGGGTTCGGCTGGCTCGTGAGGCCGCCGCCGACGAGCTGCGCCGCGGCCGGCGCGACGCCGGCCAGCGCGATGAGAACGGAACTCACGACCCCAGTGATCCACCGGTGCATGCCTACCCCCATCTCTGAGAAGTTCTTACAAGCCACTGTGAAATCGTTTGCCGTCATGGCGCCGCTGGGCAAGGGGTAGGCCAGACCCGAAATCGGGTCTATGTCCGTGTCGTGAAAGGGCTTGGCGATTCTACGATGCGCTCGCGGTGACGCGATCGTGACGGTGGGGCGATCGCGAGCCTGACAGTGCGCACCGATCTGACGCCCGGGCTGCAGCGGTCCACCGCATCTGCCCAAGCCGCTTCGGATTCCGCGCGCGATTTCCGTGATCGGCGGGGCCGGCGGACGTGGCACCCGACTTGCGCATCGTCCCCGACGTGATGAACCTGCAAGTCACCGCCGACGTCGACAAGTCCTGGGATCGCTTCGTCGAGTCACATCCGCGCGCGACGGTCGCTCACCTCTCCGCCTGGGGTGGCATCGCGCGCGAGGCGTACGGCCACGAGGCCGTCTACGTGCGCGCCGAGGAGGGCGACGAGATCGTCGGCGTGTTGCCGCTGGTGCTCGTCGCCAGCCGCATCTTCGGCCGCCGGCTCGTGTCCATGCCATTCCTCGACTACGGCGGCGTGCTGGCCGAGCCCGGGCGCGGCATCGAGGCGGCGCTGGCCGACGCCGCCCTGGGCGTGATGCGTGAGCGCCGCGCCCAGGGGCTCGGCCTGCGCCAGCTGCACCCCGAGCCGCTGCCGTGGCCGACCACCGACGATCGCGTCACGATGCTGCTGCCGCTCACCACCGAGGAGGCCGTCTGGAAGGCCCTGCCCTCGGAGCGCCGCAACCGCGTGCGCAAGGGTGAGAAGCAGGGCCTCACCGCGACCTGGACCGGGCCGGAGGCGCTCGAGGAGTTCTACCGCGTGTTCGCGGTGAACATGCGCGACCTCGGCTCGCCCGTGCACAGCCTGGGCTTCTTCCGGGCGATGCTGACCGCGCTGCCGGGCACCGCCCGCGTGCTCATCGTGCGCGACACCGACGCCCGCGCCGTCGGCGCCGCCGTGTGCCTGTTCTTCCGCGACACGATCATGGTCCCGTGGGTGTCGTCGCTGCGCGAGGCGTTCGCGCTATGCCCGAACTTCGTCCTGTACTGGGAAGTGATCCGCTTCGGCTGCCGGCAGGGCTACCGCGTGCTCGACCTCGGCCGCTCGTTCAGGAGCGCCGGCACGTTCGAGTTCAAGCGTCAGTGGGGCGCCGCCCCCCACGCGCTGCCGTGGATCTTCGTGGACGACACGCCCGGCGCCCGGCCGCCGGTGGACCGCGACGCCAGCCGGTTCGACCTCCTGATCCGCGCCTGGAAGCGGCTGCCGGTGCCGGTGGCCAACGTCGTGGGGCCGTGGATCCGCCGCCAGGTGCCCAACTGAGCCCGAGCGTCTCGATCGCTATCCTGAACTACCAGCGCCGGGACGCGCTGCGCCGGGCGCTGGAGGCCGCGCGTACCCAGCGCTGGCCCGTCGAGATCCTGGCCGTGGACAACGCCTCCACCGACGGCAGCGCCGAGATGGTGCGCGACGAGTTCCCCGACGTGCGGCTGGTGCGGCTGCCCGAGAACATCGCCGCCGCCGCCCGCAACGTCGGCGTGGCCTCCGCCAAGGGCGACATCGTCTTCACGCTGGACAACGACGTGCTGTTCTCCACGCCCGACGACGTCGAGCACGCCCTGCGCGTGTTCGAGCGTCATCCGCGCGCGGCCGTCGTGAACTTCACGATCGTCGGTCCCGACGGCCACCTCTCCCGCCGCGACTGGTGCCACCCGCGCGACCCCGAGCAGTGGGGCGAGCTGGAGTTCCCGACCGACTACGTGCTGGAGGGCGCGTCGGCCTGTCGCCGCGAGGCGTTCCTCGCCGCCGGCGGCTACTGGCCGCCGTTCTTCATCGGCCACGAGGGCTGGGACCTCGCCTACCGGCTGCTCGACGCCGGCTGGGAGCTGCGCTACTCGCCCGCCGTGCGCGTCCGCCACATGGTGGACGCCACCGTGCGGCCGTCGAGCCGGATCTACTACACCTTCACGCGCAACGCGCTGTGGGTGGCGCTGCGCAACCTGCCGCTGCCGGCGGCGGCCGCGTCGATGGCCAAGGACCTGGCCCTGATGGGCTTCGCCTCCGCGCGGGCCGGCGAGCTCGGCGCCTACCGTCGCGGCATCGCCGACGCCGTCCGCGGCGCCCGCCCCGCGCTCGCCACCCGTCGCGCGATCGCCCCCGGCACGCGCGCCCGCCTGCGCGAGATCCGCCGCTTCAAGCCCGGGCTGCTGGCCCGCGCCCTCCGCCACGCGCGCGAACAGCTGATCTGATTCCGCCCCGAGCGAGATCGCCTCGCGCAGGCGCTGGCGGGATCGGCGGTCGTTCGGGCTGGCGCGAACCGGGGACGTCTCGGAGCGGTCGCCGCAAGACTCCTAAGCGACCAGCAGCGAACGGGCGTCGGCGGCGTCGAGGGCGGGCGCCGGCGGCAGCGGGTGGCCGGCGCGGCGGACCCAGACGGCGACCGCACGGGCGAGGAGGCCGACGTGGCCGGTGAGCAGGAAGCCGCGCAGGAAGACCGAGCACGCGCGGCCGCGGCGCCCCAGGTCCAGGCAGTGCCAGCCGAAGTGCTTGCTGCGGGCGACCAGCCCGCGGCGCACGGCGGCGCGGGCGCGCCGATCGCCGGCCACCGCGCGCCGCTCGCGCGTGAGCAGCTCGATCATCGCCGTCTCGCCGCGCGTCTGATCGAGGATGTGCAGCGAGTCGGGCGAGATGCAGAGCACGGCCAGCGGCCGGTCGATGTAGCCGAAGCGGTGGTGACGCGCCAGGCGCAGCAGGAACTCCCAGTCTTCGGACGACGACCACGCCTCGTCGAAGCCGCCCACGCGCTCGAAGGCCCGCCGGCGCAGCGTCAGCGCGCTCGGCTTGATCGGCACCTCCTCCAGCAGGCACAGGCGGACGTCGCGCGGCTCGAGCACGAGGCCGTCGGGATAGCTGACCCCGCGCAGCCGGCGGGAGAAGACGGACGTCTCGCGCATGAACGAGGGGAACACGCGCTCGCCGTGCCGCTTCTCGAGGTCGGTGAACACGGCGTCGACCTCGGGATGGCGGGCCAGGAAGGCCACCTCGTGCAGCAGCTTGTCGGGATGCCAGAGGTCGTCGGAGTCCAGGAACGCCACGAGCTCGCCGGACGAGCGGCTCACGCCGAGGTTGCGCGCCGCCGACACGCCGGCGTGCCGGCCGAGCACCACGCGCAGCCGCGGATCGTCGAGGCTCGCCAGCCGCGCCGCGGTGTCGTCGGTGGAGCCGTCGTCCACGACGACGAGCTCGAGGTCGCCATACCGCTGACGCAGGACGCTGCGAACGGCGGCCAGGATCGTGTGCGCGCGGTTGTACGTGGGAATGACCACCGACACGGTCATGGCGTCGGCATCCTGCAGGACACGTACCACGCCCGGCGGCGGCGATTCGGCCTCCGGGGCCGCCGGAACCTGCAACGCCGGGCCCGAAGTGGGTCAACGCTTGCGACGTGGGCAACGGCCGCCCGGATTCCTGCAGCCGCGTCCGAGAGCGTGAGGCGCCATTCCACGATGTTGCAACGCCGTGCACCGCGTCAGACGGGTCCACACCTGTAGTTCTGCGAATTTCCGGCGTGGCACGGAAGATGGACCTGGGCGGCGGCATGCATAGCACCACGCACGCGCGCGTCCGTTGCCCAGTCCCCGCCCTGGCCCTGCTCGTCCTCGCGCTCGTCGTCGCCGCCCTCGCCGGGCCGGCCCAGGCGCAGGTCAACCTGACCGGCAGCTGGCAGCTGCAGACGCCGACGGTGCCGATCAACCCGATCCACGCCGCGCTGCTGCACACCGGCAAGGTGCTCATC
>DASSLH010000180.1:0-3585 GCA_035689625.1 Candidatus Methylomirabilota bacterium
GAGAACTGCCGCCAGGCCAGGTAGGTCCGGCCGTTCGCGTCGATGGCCAGCTGCGGGACGTTGCCGCTGGCCAGGCCGGGGCCGAGGATGAGGTCCCACGTCGCGCCGTTCCAGCGGCGCACGAGGATCGTGTCGCCGTCCACGTAGGCCGCGACCTGGCGGCCGTCGGGGCCGACGGCCAGCCAGACGTTGCGGTTGCCGCCCGGGGCGGCGAGCGGGACGCCGTGCTGGGCGAGGCTCACGCCGTCGCCGGTGGCCGAGCCTCCCAGCTCGTCCCAGAACTGGGCGGTGACGGTGGCCGCGGCCGGCGCCGGGGCGACGAGGATGGCGAGGACCAGCAACCAGCAGGCGATGACGGGCAGTCGCTTCACGATGGGCTCCTCGGGCGCACGATTCACGTTTTGACAAAGCAACGGCAGGACCACGGCCGCGCCGGCGCCGCCTGCAGCGGCCGGCGGGCGAGCAAGGACGAGCAGTTGCGCCCCGATCGGGTGCCGGCGGCGCGGTGGCGCGCGCGGATCAAAAGTTCCCCGAGGCGCGCATCCGTTGCAGGGCGCAGGGGATGGCGCTGCGAGGTATGATCCCGGCAAGGGAGGGCGCGATGAGCCTGTTCAAACAGTTCACGCACGTCAGCGTCACCGTCACCGACGTGGCCAAAGCCCGGGAGTTCTACACCGACACGCTGGGCCTGCAGGAGATTCCCCGCCCGGCCTTCAACTTCCCGGGCATCTGGTACAGCCTGGGCGGCGACCTGCAGCTGCACATCATCCTCAACGACCAGCTCGTGCGGCCGGCCGTCGAGCGCGAGAAGATCGAGGCGCGCTATCCCCACTTCGCGCTGTGGACGGACGACTGCGACACGACCGCCGAGCGGATCGCCCAGCTCGGCCTCGTCTGCCGCGACGTGTTCTCGGGGCCCACGGGCCTGCGCCAGGTCTTCGTCAAGGACCCCGACGGCAACATGGTGGAGTTCATCGGCCCCTCGAAGAAGTCGGGCGGCCGCGTGATGGAGGCTCCGGGGACGCACCGCTGATGGCGGCCGGCCTGTTCCTGGTCCGCATGGACGTGGCCCACGACCACGAGGCCACGTTCAACGCGGTCTACGACGGCGAGCACGTGCCGAACCTGCGCGCGGTCGCCGGCGTGCGCCGCGCCAGCCGCTACCGCCAGCCCTCGCCGACCGAGCCGCGCTATCTCGCCGCCTACGAGCTGGACAGCCCGGCGGTGCAGCAGAGCGCGGCGTTCAAGACGGCTGGCGAGGCCGGGCGGTGGCCGGGCGAGATCCGCCCGCACACAATGAACCGGCACCTGGCGCTCTACGAGTGGTGCGGCGGCGGCGCCGCGCTCGCCGGGACGACGCCATACGTGTTCTGGGTGATGATGGACGTCGAGCCGCACCGCGAGGCACTCTTCAACGAGCTGTACGACCGCGAGCACCTGCCGCTGCTGCTGAAGCTCCCCGGCTGCGTCAACGCCGTCCGCTACCGCACGAGCACCGCCGGCGAGCCGAGATACCTCTGCGTCTACGAGGTGCAGAGCCGCGAGCTGCCGATGTCACGACTGTGGAACGACACCTCGGACATCGGCCGCTGGAAGCCCGAGGTCCGCCCCTACACCTACAACAAGCGCTTCATCGTCAGCGAGCGCCTGCTGGCGCTCTGAGCGCTACTCGCGCAGCGCGCGCTCGAGCAGGCGGCGAAAGTCCTCGGGCACGGCCACGCCGCCCATCAGCTCGCCGCCCTCGACGAAGTAGGGACGCTCGAGCGTCGTGCCGTCGGTGAGCCAGAACGTGAGCCAGTAGCGCCCCTCGCCGACGGCGTGGGGCCGCGGCCTCCGCATCGGCGCCCGCACGATCATCTCCACGAGCGCCTGCACGTCGGCCGGCGCCGTGATCGCGCTCGCCGCGCGCGCCGTCCCCGGCTCGGGCTCGCCGCGCTGCACCTGGATCTCGCGCACCTTGCCGGCGAGCGCGTAGAGGTCGCCGCCCCTCCTCGCCTTCGGGTTGCGCCAGGCCTGGTAGAGGAAGATCCGCTCGCGCCACACGGCGGCCAGGCGAAAGCCGGTCGCATGGCCGCGCACCTCGTACATCCGGGTGCCGGCCGGCAGGAAGGCCGCGGAGGCGTCCAGGCCGTAGGGGCAGCCGCGCAGGTCCTCGCCGAACGAGCACTCGACCGTCGCGAACTCGGGCCCGAGGTCGGCGGCGACCAGCGCGCGGCCCGCCTCCTGCGACCAGCGGATGTAGTCGATGCCGTCGAAGGTGACGTAGTCGAACAGCGTGCTGGTGCCGCCGGCGCCGCCGAGCGCCAGCGCGAGCAGCAGCGGCAGCAGGCGGCGCCCGGCCCGCACTAGGGCAGGCCGACCGCCTCGCGGAAGCGGCGCAGCGTCTGCACGTGATCGGCCGGCTTGGCCAGGCCGAGATTCATCGTGTTGACGGACAGGTGCGTGATGCCGCGCATCGCCTGCCACGCCTGCCACTCGCTCCGCCACTGGGCCGGCGGGATCTGCGCCAGCGACATGCGTGCCTCGATGCCGAACGCCCCGGGATCGCGGCCGCCCTCGCGCACCCAGCCGAGGAGACGATCGACGAGGGCCTGGGCGGGCGCGCCGGGGCGGAAGTGCGGCATCCAGCCGTCGGCGACGCGCGCGGTGCGCCGCTGCACGACCTCGCTGTCGCCGCCCATCCACACCGGGATCGGGCGCTGCACCGGCAGCGGGTTCAGGCCGGCGTCCGCGATGCGGTGCCGGCGGCCGGTGAACGTCACCAGCTCCTTCGTCCACAGCGCGCGCATGACCTCGACCTGCTCCTCGATGCGCCGGCCGCGCGTCGTGAAGTCCTCGCCGAGCGCCTCGAACTCCACCGGGTTCCAGCCGACGGCGACGCCCAGCCGCAGCCGGCCGCCGGAGAGCACGTCCACCGCCGCCGCCTGCTTGGCCACCAGCGCGGCCTGGCGCTGCGGCAGGATGATGATCCCGGTCACCAGCTCCAGCCGGCGCGTGACGGCGGCCAGGAAGCCGAACAGCACGAACGGCTCGTGGAAGGCGTGGCGATGGGTATACGGACCCTTCCAGCCGCCGGGCCGCTCGGGATTGGCGCCCAGCACGTGGTCGAACGCCAGCACGTGCGTGAAGCCCAGCTCCTCGACCGCGCGCGCGTAGGCGACGATCGCGGCGGGATCGTTGCCGATCTCGGTCTGCGGCAGGACGGCGCCGACCTTCATGCGAGGCTCCTCAGCGGCTGCCGGGGACGACGCCGACCGGCAGCGACTCGACGTGGGCGCAGATGTCGCGCGGGCGCGTGAGCCAGATGCGCTCGCGCTGGGCCAGGATGTGCTGCAGGGCACGCCGCAGCCGGCGGATGCGATAGGGCCGGCCGATGACGAAGGGATGCAGCGAGATCGGGCACACCAGCGGCTGGCGCCGGGACTGCTCGAGCATCTCGTCGAACTGGTCCACGATCATCTCGGCGAACTCCTCGGCCGTGTAGCGGTACCAGACGATGCCGCGCGTGTCGTTGACCTCGATCGGGTACGGCATGGCCAGGATCCGGCCCTTGCGCGTGCGGATCCAGATCGGCTGGTCGTCCAT
>DASSLH010000181.1:0-2225 GCA_035689625.1 Candidatus Methylomirabilota bacterium
GGCCGCCCGCGTGCTGATCGTCGGCCCCGACTTCGTGCGCCACCTCGAGGAGATGGAGTCGAGCCTCAAGTCGGTCGAGCGCATCCTGGTGATCGGCGGCCATCCCCGCCACGAGGCGTACGAGACCTGGGTCGCGCGCCATCCGGCGACCGACCCCGAGCGGCCGACAGCGCCCGGCGATGTGGCCATGCAACTCTACACCTCCGGCACCACCGGCCTGCCCAAGGGCGCGATGCTGACCAACGCCAACCTCGGCACGCTGCTGCCGTACGTGGGGCCGTGGTGGCAGTTCGACGCCTCGTCGGTGAACCTCGTCTGCATGCCGCTGTTCCACATCGGCGGCTCCGGCTGGGCGCTGGTCGGCATGGGCGTGGGCTGCAAGACCATCCTCTGCCGCGAGTTCGTGCCGCCGGAGATCCTGGCCACGCTGGAGCGCGAGCGCGTGAGCAACGCGCTGTTCGTCCCCGCGATGCTGCAGTTCCTCAGCGCGGTGCCGGGCGCCGCCGGGCGCGACTACGGCGCGCTGCGCTCGATCGTCTACGGCGCCTCGCCGATCACCAACGAGGTGCTGGTGCGCTCGATGGCCACGTTCCGCTGCCCGTTCATCCAGGTCTACGGCCTCACCGAGACCACCGGCGCCATCACGCAGCTGCCGGCCGCCGACCACGCCACCGAGGGGCCGCGGGCGCGGCTGCTGCGCTCGGCCGGCAAGCCGTTCCCGTGGGTCGAGCTGCGCATCGTGGACCCGGCCAGCGGGCGCGAGTGCGCGGGCGGCGACGTGGGCGAGGTGTGGACGCGCTCGGTGCAGAACTTCAAGGGCTACTGGGGGCGCGACGACGACACCGCGCGCGCGCTCGACGCCGAGGGCTGGCTGCGCACGGGCGACGCCGGCTACCTCGACGAGGAGGGCTATCTCTTCCTCACCGACCGCGTGAAGGACATGATCATCACCGGCGGCGAGAACGTCTACCCGGCCGACGTCGAGAACGCGCTGTCCGATCACCCGGCGATCGCCGACGTGGCGGTCATCGGCGTGCCCGACGAGCGCTGGGGCGAGGCCGTGAAGGCGATCGTCGTGCTGCGCCCGGGCGCCACGGCCGACGCCGCCGACGTCATCGCCTTCGCGCGCGAGCGGCTGGCGCACTACAAGTGTCCCTCGTCGGTGGACTTCGTCGAGTCGCTGCCCCGCAACCCATCCGGCAAGATCCTCAAGCGCGAGCTGCGCGAGCCCTACTGGAAGGGCCGCACGCGGCGGATCAACTGAGGCCACCATGAGAGCACGCCTGAACGGCATCGAGATCGACTACGAGGTGACGGGCAGCGGCCCCACGCTGCTGCTCAGCCACGGCTACGGCGCCACGCGGCACATGTGGGACGCGCAGCACCGCGCGCTGCCGGGCTGGCGCGTGATCTCCTGGGACATGCGCGGCCACGGCGAGACCGAGAGTCCCGCCGATCCGCGCCAGTACTCGGCCGCGCTCACCGTGGCCGACATGCGCGCGCTGCTGCAGCACGTGGGCGCCGAGCGCGCGGTCATCGGCGGCCTCTCGCTGGGCGGCTACGTCTCGCTGGCCTTCGCGATCGCGCACCCGGAGATGACGAGCGCGCTGGTGATCTGCGACTCCGGTCCCGGCTATCGCAACGCCGAGGCGCGCGCGGCCTGGAACGCCCGCGCGCAGGAGCGCGCCGCCGCGCTGGAGGCCAAGGGCCTGGACGCGCTCGGCCGTCGCAGCGCCGAGACCCAGCAGGCCGTGCATCGCTCCGCCCAGGGGCTCGCGCACGCCGCGCGCGGGATGCTGGCCCAGGAGGGCTCGCAGGTGATCGACGCGCTCGGCGGCATCCGGGTACCGACGCTGATCATCGTCGGTGACCAGGACCAGCCGTTCGTCGCCCCCTCGGAGTACATGGCCAAGAAGATCGCCGGCTCGCGCCTGGCCGTCATCCCCGGCGCCGGGCACTCGTCGAACCTCGATCAGCCGGAGGCGTTCAACCGCGCGCTGAGGGAATTTCTGACCGGGCTCGCGTAACGACGCGAGCTAAATGCGCGCGAGTGGCGGGGTGACGCCGACCAGCGCGGCGTAGATCGCGCGCGCCAGGCGCGGCAGGTCGGGATCGCGCGCGCCCATGACCAGGATCGTATCGCCCGGGCGCGCCTCGCCGACGGCCCAGCGACAGGCGGCCTCGTGATCGGCGGCGTAGGCGCAGCCGACGTCGGGTGGCAGGTC
>DASSLH010000182.1:0-5152 GCA_035689625.1 Candidatus Methylomirabilota bacterium
CGCAATCCCGTCCTGGGGGGAGGCAGCGGCGAGCACGCCGGCAGGCGTGCGAGACGCGTCGGACGGGGGGGCGAAGCCCCCCCTCGAGTTATCGCTTGCCGACCTCGGCGAGGACCTGGCGGAACGTGCGGTAGAACTCCACGTGGTCGGTGATCCCCTTCTTGAGGATCGCGGGCAGGTGCGGCAGGTCGTTGAGGTTGACGACGACGTTGACGCTGCGGGCGAAGGCCATGGCGTTGTCGAACGTCTTGAACTCGCGGCCGAGCAGTGTCACGAACATCCAGCGCCGCTGCGACATCGGCATGGCGCGGATCGCCCGCAGCACCGGGTTGTCGAGCGGGCTGGCGCCCTGGTAGCCCTCGTCCACGATGACCACCTCGTAGGTGTCGCGGCGGACGCGCTCGATGGCGTCGTCCGCGCTCTTGGGCGCCAGCATCGCGAAGCCGATCTGCTCGAGCGCCGTCTTGATCACCGCCTGCCGCTCGGGCGCGTCCTCGCAGACCAGCGCCAGCCGCGCGTCGAACTCGCCGCCGGCCTGGACCTCGGGGCTCATTTCCGCCTCGGGGCGCCGAAGACCGAGCGGTTGTAGTCGGCGTCGAGCTTGAGCCCCTCGACGTCGGTCGTCTTCTCGCCGCGCTTCTGCTTGATCGTGTCGATGCCGCGCTGCACGACCGACTTGCGCGTGGAGTAGTTGACGGCCGTCTCCTCGGTGACGATGCCCTGCTCGTAGGACCTGAGCAGCGACTGGTCGAACGTCATCATGCCGAAGGGCTCGCCGACCTCCTGGATCTCGTAGAAGGTCTTGCCCTCCTGCTCGCCCTGCAGGATCAGCTCGTTGGAGCGGATGGTGTTGGCGAGGATGTCGTGCACGGCCCACCGGCCGCCGCCGACCTTGGGCACCAGCCGCTGGCCGACAACCCAGCGCACCGTGTCGGCCAGGCGCTGGCGGATCTGCTTCTCCTCGTCCTGGTCGAACATGCCGACGATGCGGTTGATCGCCTGCCCAGCGTTCACCGTATGCAGCGTCGAGAGCACGAGGTGGCCGGTCTCCGAGGCCTTGAGCGCCAGCTCGGCGGTCTCCCGGTCGCGCATCTCACCGACCAGGATGATCTTGGGCGCCTGCCGCAGCGCGGCCCGCAGGCCGTTGGCGAACGAGTCGTAGTCCAGCCCCAGCTCGCGCTGGTTGAACGTGGACTTGCGGTTGGGATGCACGTACTCGACCGGATCCTCCAGCGTGACGATGTGCACCGACTTGGTGGCGTTGATCTCGTTGCACAGCGCGGCCAGCGACGTCGTCTTGCCGGAGCCGGTGGCGCCGGTGATCAGGATGAGCCCGTTCTTCTCGGCCGGCATCTTCTTGAACGCATCCGGCAGCTTGAGGCTCTCGATGGTCGGGATGTTGGTCTCCAGTTTGCGGAGCACCACCGAGATGTTGCTGCGCTGGGAGAAGATGTTGACGCGGAAGCGGGCCTTGCCCGGCAGGAAGTACGAGGTATCGCAGGAGCCCGCCTTGACCAGCATCTCGGTCAGGCGCCGGTCGCCGTTGATCAGGTTGAGCGCGAAGATCTCCGTCTGGAACGGCGTGAGGTTCTCGATCGGCGGATCGACCGGCACCGCCACCAGCTCGCCGGACGACTCGACCTGCAGCGGCCGGTCAACGGTGACGTTGAGGTCGGACACATTGTCGTGCGAGTCGAGCATCGCCGACAGGAGGTCATCGATTTCGGATTTGCGCATTGACCGGCCCCCCTACTGGTTCAGCTCGTCCGGCGGCGTCTTCAGCAGCGGCCGGAATTTGTTCTTGTCGATGCACTTGTCGTAGGCCTCCTCGGGGCTGATCCAGCCCTTCTGCAGCATGCCCATGATGGCATCGTCGAGCGTCTGCATGCCGAACTGCTTGCCGGTCTGGATCATCGAGGGGATCTGCACGGTCTTGTTCTCGCGGATCAGGTTGCCGATGGCGGCCGTGCAGACCAGGATCTCCAGCGCCGCGGCGCGGCCCTTCTTGTCCGCGCGCTTGAACAGGTTCTGCGCGACCACGACCTTGAGGCCCGTGGAGAGGCCGTTGCGCACCTGGGCCTGCTCCTCGGCCGGGAACACCTCGATGATCCGGTCGATGGTCTTGGCCGCGCTGGTCGTGTGCAGCGTTCCGAGCACGAGGTGACCGGTGTTGGCCGCCTCCAGCGCCAGCCGGATCGTCTCCAGGTCCCGCATCTCGCCGACCAGGATGATGTCGGGGTCCTCGCGTAGCGCACCGCGCAGCGCCGCCGCGAACGAGCGCGTGTGCATGCCCACCTCGCGGTGGTTGATCAGGCAGCCCTGCGGGACGTGGACGAACTCGATGGGGTCCTCGATCGTGATGATGTGGTCCTTCCGGTGCTTGTTGGCGTGGTCGACGATCGCGGCCAGCGTGGTGGACTTGCCGGAGCCGGTCGGCCCGGTGAGCAGGACCAGCCCCTTTTGCAGCATCGCCGACTTCTTGAGGATCGGCGGCAGCCCCAGCTCGTCGGCCGTGAGCACCTTGGTCGGAATCTGGCGGAACACGGCGCCGCAGCCGTACTTCTGCATGAAGTAGTTGGCGCGGAAGCGCGCGACGTTGGGGATCTCGTAGCCGAAGTCGACGTCCCCCGTCTCCTCGAACGTCTTGATCTTCTGCTCGGGCGCGATCTCGTACAGCATCTGGCGCAGCATCTCGTCGTCCAGGGGGTCGTACTTGACCCGCTCCAGCTCGCCGTGCACGCGCAGGATCGGCGGCTGCCCCGACACGACGTGCAGGTCGGAGGCCCCGGTGTCGAACATCAGCTTGAAGAACGCGTCGAGCTTGGCCATTCCGGGCTCCTGGTGGTTGCAGAACTTTCAACGAGCGTATGAAATCGTGCCGCGCCAAGTCAAGAATGGCGGCCGCCACACTCGGTCGCGGGCGGGACGGCGCGCAGGCCCCCCACGTTGGATCATCAGGGCTCGAGAGCAGCCGTCCTCACGAACGAGGCTTGCTGGTACAGGCGGTCCGTCAGCACCGTGACCATGGGGGTCAGGGTGAGCAGGTCGGTGTAGCGCGCGTGCAGGACGAAGGCGCGCTCGACCAGCCGCACCGCCGCCTTGACGTCGTCCAGGGCCGTCGCCGGGCGGCCGGCCCGGAGCGCGTGCAGACGGGCCGCCAGCTTCATGAACGAGTAGAGCGCCAGCAGCGTCTGGTAGCCGCGGAAGATGCCGTGCATCGGGGTCAGCGTCTTGCGGAACACGACGTGACTCCAGTACTCGCGCAGGAAGCTGTCCACGCCGGGCGCGGCAGCGTCGTAGCGCGTGGCCAGGACGGCGGCGAGGTCGAAGGGCTCGCCGCCCGCGATGACGTCGGGCAGGCGGCCGCGCGCCCGGCGAAACCGGACGTAGTTGCGGTAGAGGGCGAGCAGCAGCGCGGCGCGGGACAGCCGGCGCTTCGCGTGCTCCAGCCAGGTGAACAGCGGCGCCAGGTACGTCAGCGACGGCCGGCGTGGGTAGCGGGCGCCGGCGGCGATGGCCAGCAGGCGGCGATGATCCTCGGCCGCCAGCTCGGCCAGGGCGCCCCCCAGCGTCGCCGCCGGCGGCCGGCCGGCACGCGCGGCGCGCGCCTCCACCTGCGTGAGACCGATGCAGAGGCTCAGCAGCGCGCTGCCGGCCAGCAGCGAGACCGGCAGCCGCTCACGCCCCTGGCCCAGCAGCCGGAGCAGCGCCGCCTCGATGGGCCGGTACTGCGCCCAGGTCAGGTCGATCGTGCCGAACAGCGTGAGCGTCTCCGGCAGCGTCTCCACGCGGGTGCTGCCGGCCAGCACCCGCTCGATCTCGTCGCGCTGCGCCGCCAGCGGCGCGCCCTGGTGCGCGCGCACCGCGGTGCACGCGAACGACACGCCGACGGCGACGCCGTCGGGCGTCTGCACGAACGTGTACGGGAACTCGCGGCAGACCTGCGGCTTGGCGGCGGCGCCGAGCGCCCGGTGGATCGTGCAGCGGGCGTCGGGCGCCAGGAACACGCAGGCCCCGCTCGGGCGGCGGGCGAACGTCAGCCGCTCGCCGGTGCGCAGCGGCGTGGGCAGCGGCACGAACGTCGGCCGGCCGGCCAGCGAGGGATCGTGGGCGCGCCAGTCGACGTCGCGCAGGCGGGCGTGCGAGGCCTCGCCCACACCGATCAGCCAGTCGCTGCGGCAACAGGCGCCGGAGTTCTGGCAGGTGAACACGACGCCGTCGGCCAGCAGCAGGGGACGATCACCGCGCTCCATCTGGGGTACTCTGAGGGTCCGGCCGCGGGCAGGTCAAGGACGGCCGTCGCGGAGGCGCGATGACGGAGCCGGTCGTGGTGGACAAGGGCCAGGGCGGACTCGAGCGCGTGCGCGCGGCGGGCGCGCAGGCCGAGGCCGAGATCTACCTGCAGGGCGCGCACGTGACGCGCTGGCAGCCGCGCGGCGCCACCGCCCCGGTGCTGTTCCTGTCCTCGCGCGCCGCCTACGCGCCCGGCAAGGCCATTCGCGGGGGCGTGCCCGTCATCTTCCCCTGGTTCGGCCCGCACGCAACCGACCGCACCAAGCCCATGCACGGCTTCGCGCGCGCGCGGCCCTGGCGGCTGCTGACGACCGCCACGCCGCCCGACGGCAGCGTGCAGGTCGAGCTGGCCCTGGACGACGACGACGCGACCCGGGCGCTGTGGCCGCACGCGTTCCGCGTGCGCTATCGCGTCAGCGTCGGCGACACGCTCACGCTGACGCTGGAGGTCACCAACGCCTCGCCGGCGCCCTTCACGTTCGAGGCCGCGCTGCACACCTACCTCACCGTCGCCGACATCGGCGCCGCGACGATCACCGGCCTGGAGAACACCGCCTACATCGACAAGGTGGACGGCATGACCCGCAAGCGGCAGCCGGCCGTGCCGCTGCGGCTGGCCGGCGAGACCGATCGCATCTTCCTCGGCACCCGCGCCCGCTGCGCGGTGCACGATCCGGGGCTCGGCCGCACGCTGGTCGTGGACAAGACCGGCTCGGCCAGCACGGTCGTCTGGAACCCGTGGGCGGCCAAGGCCGCCGAGCTGGCCGACCTCGAGCCCGAGGACTGGCGACGGATGGTCTGCGTGGAGACCGCCAACGCCGCCGACGACGCGGTGACGGTGGCGCCGGGCGCGCGCCAC
>DASSLH010000183.1:0-3237 GCA_035689625.1 Candidatus Methylomirabilota bacterium
CGGACGGCGTCCGCCGCGCGGTGGCGTCGCAAGCCGGCGTCGCGCCCGCCGCGCCGGCGGCGGCGACCGTGCCGAGCACGCCGCCGGCCACGGGCCGGGGCGACACGATCCGGGCCCGACTAGCCCAGCTCCCCACCGAGCGCCAGGCGCTCGAGGATCAGCGCCTGGGCGCGATGATGAAGTTCGAGCTCAGCCGGGCGGCCCAGATCCAGACGCAGATCCAGGCGCTGGACACCGAGAAAGCCACGCTCGAGCGCGAGCTGGCGACGCTGCCGGCCACTCCGTCCGCCTCGCCGACGACCACCCCGCCGGCGGCGCCCGCCGCGGACCCGGCATTCAGCGTGCGCTGCCAGGACGTGCCCGCGACGCTGGACAGCGCGCTGAAGATCCGGCGCCGTGAGCTCGGCGCGCGCGAGGAGCAGGCCGGGGCGATCCCGCTCGTCGCGATCAAGGGCCAGACGCCCGAGCAGGTTGGCCAGGAGCTGGCCGCTCAGTTTCCCGCGGGCGCCACGCCCGGCGCGCATGTCGGGCTGATGGACGCCGACGGCAACAAGCAGATCGACGGCTTCGTCGACATGCCGGCGGCGGGCATCTTCCGCCTGGTGCACCAGCGCGCCGACGGCAGCCTCGCGATCGCCGTGTTCCCCGCGCCCGGCAGCGCTGGCACTGCGGCCTACGGCGAGATGATGCGTCGACTGGACGAGAGCAGCGCGCGCCAGGCGGGCCTCGGGCTGGCGGACCTGCTCGCGGTCCGGCCGGCGAGCGCGCCCCGCGTGACGATGCAGACCGCCGACTTCGCGACGGCGTACGCGCCGTTCCAGGCCGGCAACTTCGCGGAGTCTGCGCGCCTGGCCACGGCGGCGGTCCGGAGCATCGAGTTCCAGAACCTTCGGGGCCAGGCCGTGCGCGTGCTCGATGTCATCGGTCCCGTCGCCAACGGCGTGAGCCTGCGGCGTGTCGTGGTCCTCGCGCAGCCCAACGATCAGGAGACGTGGGAGGAGTCCACGACGGTCGTGCGGCCGACCTACCTGAAGACGGACGTCGAGGTCACGCGCAGTCGCGAGACACGCAGCACGAGCGGCACGCTCGTGGGAGCGCCGTCGGCGTCCAAGCCAAGCACGTTCACCCTCGAACGGTAAGGAGCACCCCATGACGATGAAGCGGACGATCACGACGCTCGCCGGTGCCGTGATGCTGGCGGGCGCGCTCACGGGCTGCGGCACGGTGACCGGCGCGGCGGTCGGCGCCGCCGCCGGCGGGGCCGTCGGGGCCGGCACCGGCTACGGCGCCGGCAAGGGAGCGCTCATCGGCACCGGCATCGGCGCCGCCGCCGGTGCGATCTACGACATCACCAAGGACTAGGAGGCAAGCCATGCGCAGAGGGACGGCCGCGGCGGCAGCGCTCTCGACGATCGTCGTGATCGGCTCGGCGGCATTCGCGCAGCCGAAGCCGGCCTGCGGTCCCGAGGGACGCGTGCTGACGCCACAGAAGGTCACGGGCCAGGTCGTCAAGGTCGATCCCGGCCGGAACATTCTTACCGTGCGCGAAAACGACGGCACGGTGCACGAGTTCCAGGCGTCGAAGGAAGCGCTCGAGGGCTTCAAGGCCGGTGACAAGATCTCGGCCAGCCTCAGAGAGGCGCCGAAGTGCCCCTAGCCCCCTGAATGGGCTGACGCCGCCGGCCGTCTCAGTGTCATAGTTGCCAGGGGAGGCTTGGCCATGATCAGACGGGCGACGGCGACGGCGCTGGTGCTGCTGCTGCTCCTCGGGAGCGGATTCGCAGTTCAGGCTCAGGCCCCGCCCCCGCCCGGCAGCGCGCCGGCAGCCGGCGCGCCGGGCGGCGACGCGCTCGCCGCCACGCCGCCCCGGCTGAGCTACGCCGAGGGCTCGGTCTCCTTCTGGCGGCCGGGCGCGCAGGACTGGGCGCCCGCTCAGGTCAACACGCCGCTGGCGCCGGGCGACGAGCTCTTCACGGGCCACGACGGCAACATCGAGCTGCAGGTGGGCGGCCGCGCGTACGTGCGCGGCTGGGGCGACACGCAGCTCGGTCTCGCCAACCAGGAGCCCGACTTCCTGCAGGTCAAGGTCACCACCGGCCACGCGACGATCGACGTGCGCACGATCGATCCGGGACGCACGATCGAGATCGACACGCCGGCCGCCGCGTTCACCGTGGACACCGCGGGCTACTACCGCGTGGACGTGGGCGGCGACCGCACGTCGTTCGTCACGCGCCGCGGCGGGCGCGCCGGCGTGACGCCGGCGGGCGGCCAGCCCATGGCCATCGCGGCCAGCGAGGAGATCGTGCTCGACGGCGGCCCCACGCCGGCCGTGCGCAGCTTCACCGCGCCCGAGCTCGACGTGTGGGACCGCTGGAACTACGCGCGCACCGACGCGCTCATCGAGTCGGTGAGCGCGCGCTACGTGCCGCCGCAGGTCTACGGCGCCGACGACCTCGATCACTACGGGAACTGGCGCGTGGTGCCGACGTACGGCTCGGTCTGGATCCCGACGGGCGTGCCGGGCGGCTGGGCGCCGTACAGCACCGGCCGCTGGATCTACGATCCGTTCTTCGGCTGGACGTGGGTCGACACGGCGCCGTGGGGCTGGGCGCCGTACCACTACGGGCGCTGGGTCTTCGTGGACGGCTACTGGGGCTGGGCGCCGGGCCCGATCGTCGCGCGGCCGGTCTACGCGCCGGCCCTCGTCGCGTTCTTCGCGGCGCCCGGTGTGACGGTGTCGATCGGCGCGCCGCTGAGCTGGGTCGCGCTGAGCTGGGGCGAGCCGCTCGTGCCGTGGTGGGGCCGGCCCGGCTTCATCGGGCGGCCGTACTGGGGCGGTTGGGGCGGCCCGCGCATCGTCAACAACGTGGTCGTGCGCAACACGACCGTCGTCAACGTGACCAACATCACCGTCTATCGCAACACGACCGTGAACAACGCGGTGGTCGCGGTGCGGGGCGACGGCTTCGGCCGGGGCGGGGCGCACGAGCGCCTCACGCCGGTGGACGTCAAGCAGCTCAAGCCCGTGCACGGCGCGCTGCCGATCAAGCCGCAGCCGGCAAGCTTCGTCGTGTCGAGCGGGCCGGCATCGGTGAAACCGCCGGAGACGGCGATCGCCAGGCCGATCGTCGCCACCCGCCCGCTGCCCAAGCGCGTGGTGCCCGAGGGCGGCGCGCCGATCGCGCACGGTGTCGCGCCGGTCGCGGTGCCGCCGGCCAGGATCGTGCCGACGCC
>DASSLH010000184.1:0-3445 GCA_035689625.1 Candidatus Methylomirabilota bacterium
GCAGCGCGGTGGCGCCGCCACGCGAGGACGAGCCGCGCACCACCGGCAGGCCGAAGCGCGCGACCCAGCGCGCGGCCAGCTCGCCGTCGCGCGAGCGGCTGGCCAGCACGTGGGCGGCGCGGGCGCCCCGCGTGCGGCGCAGGCGCGCGTTCACCCAGGGCACCATCAGGATGCGACTGTGCCACACCGCGTAGATCAGCGGACGGCCCGCCGCCCACAGCGGCCGCAGCGCGTCCACACCCTCCTCGCGCAGGCGCAGCGTCGCCCCCAGCACCCGCACCGCGCCCGTGCCGAGGGGGATCGCCAGCGCCAGCGGCACGTTCATGCGACATCCTCGACGAGCTCCAGCACGTGGCGCGCGGCACGCACGCCGACGCCGGCCTCGCCGAGCGCGCCGGCCAGCTCGCCGAAGGCGCGCCGCTGCGCGTCCATCGCCGCCGGCGACGCCAGCAGGCCGAGCGCCGCGTCGGCCACGCGCTCGGCGGTGAACGCGCGCTGGTAGAGCTCGGGGACGACGGCGCGCCCCAGCGCGATGTTGGGCAGGCTGATCCACGGCACCCGCGCCAGCAGCCGCACCCAGGCCTCGGTCACGCGCGAGAAGCGGTAGCAGACGATCATCGGCGTGCCGAGCAGCGCCGCCTCCAGCGTGGCGGTGCCCGAGGTCACCAGCAGCAGGTCGGCGGCGCGCATCACCGCGTACGTCTCTCCCCGCACGACCGGCAGCGCGGGACCGTCGCCGGCCGGCACGTCGCCGCGGCCGTCGGCCAGCGCCACGACGAAGCGCGCGCCCGGGCGCGCGGCGCGGATCCGGGCGGCCGCCTGCCGGAGCACCGGCAGCGTGTGCTGGATCTCCTGCCGGCGGCTGCCGGGCAGCACGCCGATCACCGGGTCGTCGGCGCCGAGGCCGAGTGACGCGCGCGCCTCGGCCCGCGCCGGCGCGCCGGCCCGCGCGTCCAGGACCGGATGGCCCACGAACTCCACCGACGCGCCAGCGGCGCGGTAGAGCGCGCGCTCGAACGGGAACACCGCGAGCACCAGCGACACGCGCCGGCGGATCGCATGCACGCGCCACGGTCGCCACGCCCAGACCTGGGGCGGAATGAAGTACGCGACCGGCACGCCGGCGCGGCGCGCGACTCGCGCCAGCCTGAGATTGAATTCCGGGAAGTCGATGAGCACGAGCGCTGCCGGCCGATGCGGTCCGCGAAGCGTATGCGTCAGGGTGCGCCAGGCCGCCCACAGCGTGGGAATCGGCCCGAGGGCCTCGGTGCCGCCGATCACCGCGGCAGCGGTCACGTCGGCCAGCCGCTGCAGGCCGGCGGCCGCCATGCGCTCGCCGCCCATGCCGATCAGCGGGCGGCCGGGCGCGAGCGCGCGCAGCGCGCGGCACAGCGTGGCGCCGTGCACGTCGCCGGACGTCTCGCCGGCCACGACCATGATCGGCGCCGGCTCAGCCGTCGGCATCCACGCTCACGAGCGCCATCCCGGCGGCGTCGGCGCCGCCCACGGTGGCCTCGCGCTCGAGCAGCAGCACGCGGCCGGCCTGCACGGCCAGCGCCGTGGCGCCGCCGGCGGCGGCCGCCTGCACCGTCTCCGGCCCGATGGCCGGCGTGTCGAAGCGGAAGTCGTGATCGCGGCCGATGGCCTTGACGACGACCGCGCCGGGCCCGCTCAGCGTGGTGCCGCGGCGAATCGCCTCGGTGGTGCCCTCGATCGCCTCGACCGCGCTCACCGCGCCGCGGCGCACGACGACGGTCTGGCCCACGCTGAGGTCGGCGACCGCGCGGGCGACGGCGAAGCCGCGGCGGATGTCACTCCACTCGGCGCCGGTCGGCGCCCGCGACGACCACGTGCGGGCGTCGGCCAGCCAGTCGCCGAGGAAGCCCCGCTGGTCGAGCAGCTCGATGCCGAGGTCTCCCAGCGTGGAGGCGATCACGTCGGTGATGTTGCCGTCGAGCAGCGCGCCGGCCTGAGCGGCCATGCGCGCGTGGGCGGCGTCGGGCGGGCCGGCGGCCAGCAGGTCGCGCATCCAGAACTTGCCGCAGAAGGCGACCGCCTTGACCTGCTCGCGGGCCAGCGCCTCCAGCACCGGGCCCATCGCCTCGATGCGCGTGGGCACGACCGTGTCGACGGTGGCGGCGAGGTCGGCGGCGCCGGGAAACGCGAAGGCCACCACTCGCCAGCCCTGGCGGCGCGCCTCGCTCGCCATGCGGGCCGGCAGGCTGCCGGCCCCGCACATCAGGCCCAGCGTGGACATGGCCGCGGCTCCAGCGCCCCGATCAGCACTCCGGCTCGCGCCATACCACCTCGGGAACGCCGTCGCGGATCATGCGCTCGATCTCGAGCGCCATCGCCAGCGAGCGCAGGTCGTCCTGGTAACCGAGGACGACCGGCTCCCCTGCCCGCCGGCGACGCACGGCGTCGATGAGGTGGCGGATCTCGAGCTTCAGCGGGTTGTCGCGGTGGACCTTGATGTGCTCGACGAACGAGGCCCGGCGGTAGCGGATCGAGCCGCGGGCCGTGGTGTACTCCTGCGCCGCCCGGCGATAGATGTGGATGTCCTGCTCGGTGTAGTCGAGCACGATGTAGGCGTCGGGCTGGGTGATGGCCAGCGTGCGGATCTTCTCCTCGGTCGCGCGGCTCGCCGTGATCGTGGCGACGGCGCCAGAGGCGAAGCGGATCTGCACGGCGGCCACGTCGGCCACCTCGGTGTGCACGCTGCCGCCCTGGGCGGCCAGCCGCACCGGCGGCGAGTCCACCAGGTTCAGCACGATGTCGATGTCGTGGATCATGAGGTCCATGACCACGGTGTCCTTCTGCACGCGCGGGACGAAGGGCCCCAGGCGCCGCGACTCGATCAGGATCGGCGCCCGCACCAGCTCCTTGAGCTCGTCCACGGCGCCGTTGAACCGCTCCACGTGGCCGACGTGCAGGATCGCGCCCGTGCGGTGGGCGATCGCGAACAGCTCGCGGGCCTCCTCCAGCGTGGGCGTCATCGGCTTCTCGACCAGCACGCCGATGCCGGCTTCCAGCAGGTCGCGGGCGACGTGGAAGTGCTGCTCGGTGGGCACCGCCACGCTGACGACGTCCACCAGGCCGATCAGGTCGCGATGATCACTGAGCGCGCGTGTCTCGTAGCGGGAGGCGACGGCACGGGCGCGATCGCCGTCGATGTCGGCGACGCCGACCAGCTCGACGTCCGGCAGCTCCGCGTAGACCAGCACGTGATACTGCCCCATGTGCCCGGTGCCGACGACGCCGGCCCGGAGCCGTCCACTCACTGCCATCAGAGCGTTACCCTTCTGCGTCGGCCGCCGGCTCGTCCGAGCCCGCCCGCGGCGCGCCGCATATTCCGTGGCGCGTGGCCCCGGCGATGAACTCGATCAGCTCTAGCACGGGCGCGCGAGGCTCGACCTCCTCCCGGATGCGCTCCACTGCGCGCCGG
>DASSLH010000185.1:0-2329 GCA_035689625.1 Candidatus Methylomirabilota bacterium
CGCGCTCGGCGTCACGCAGCCGTGCGCGGGCGGCAAGCGCCTCTGCCGCGACTCGCGGCCGCTGTTCGACTGGCGCCACGCCTGCGACTGATGCCGCGGCGGGCGCCGGCGCTCAGGCCATCCGGCCCGGCGCCGCCGGCCGCCGCGACGTCACGCACCGGCAGGTGTCGATCTGGTGCAGCTCGATCATGTTGCCGAACGGATCCTTGAGAAAGATCTGCAGCGACTGCGGGCCGACGACGCTCTCGGCCACCCAGTAGTCCACGTGGAGGCGGTCCAGCTCCTTGCGGGTGGCCTGGATGTCGGCGACGGCCAGCGCGACGTGCGGCAGCGAGGGATCCTGGCCGGGGCCCTTGGCGAACCTGGACTGGCCGTTGACGCTCATGAGGTGGATCTGCGCGGTGCCGCCGACGTCCATCCACCAGCCGTCGATCGAGGGAATGTGCGGGCGGCCCGGGTCGTGGTCCAGGCCGAGCACGTCGCCGTAGAACGTGCGGGCCCTGGCGACGTCGTCCGGCGAGGGGCCGATGCGAATGCCGTGGTGATGCAGCTCGAGCACCTTGATGGCCATGGCGTCCCCCTGTCCGCTGCGGGACCACGCTAGGGCCGGGGAGCGGTCCTGTCAATCGTGCTAGGCTGCCGCGCATGCCGCACGTGGGCGCGCCGCTCAGGCGCGCGGACGATCCCCGCCTGCTGACCGGCCGCGGCCGCTACGTGGACGACCTGGTCGTGCCGCGGATGCTGCACGTGGCCTTCGTGCGCAGCGAGCACGCCCACGCCGAGCTGCGCTCGCTCGACGTCGCCGCCGCCCGCCGCGCGCCCGGCGTCGCCGCCGTGCTCACCGGCGAGGAGGCGCGCCGGCTCTGCCGGCCCTGCCGCGGCATCCTGCAGCACTACACGGGCATGAAGACTGGCGCGATGCTCCCGCTGGCCGTTGGCCACGTGCGCTGCGTCGGCGAGCCCGTCGCCGCGATCGCCGCCGACACGCGCGGGGCTGCCGTGGACGCCGCCGCGCTCGTGCGCGTGCGCTACCGCCCGCTGCGGGCCGTGCTCTCGCCCCGGGCGGCGACGGCGCCCGGCGCGCCCCTGATCCATCCCGAGCTCGGCGACAACGTCGTCTACGAGGCGCGGCTGACCGGCGGCGACGCGGCGGCGGCGCTGGCGAGCTCGGCCCGGACCTGGTGCCGGACGTTCACGAGCGGCCGGCAGACCGGCGTGCCGCTGGAGCCGCGCAGCCTCGTCGCGGAGTTCGAGCCGGCGACGCGGCGGCTCACGGTCTGGATGTCCACGCAGGTGCCGCACATGATGCAGGCGGTCCTGGCCGAGCTGCTCGACGTCCCCGAGCACCACGTGCGCGTGATCGCGCCCGACGTCGGCGGCTCGTTCGGGATCAAGATCCACGTCTACCAGGACGACCTCGCCGCCTGTGCGCTGGCCGTCGCGCTCGGCCGCCCGGTCAAGTGGGTGGCCGGCCGCCGCGAGTCGTTCCTCTCCGACATCCACGCGCGCGAGCAGACGATCGAGGTCGAAGTGGGTGCAACGAGTCATGGCGTGCTGACCGGCATGAGCGCGCGCATCACCGCGGCTGTCGGGCCCTACTCGGCCTTCCCGCGCTCGAGCGTGGTGGAGGGCGGCCAGGTGCTGCGGCTGCTGCCGGGACCCTACCGTCTGCGCGACTACGAGGGCGCGCTGAGCGTCGTCGCGCAGAACAAGGTCATCACCTCGCAGTACCGCGCCGTCGGCCACCCGATCGCCGCCGCGGTGACCGAGAGCCTGCTCGACCAGATCGCGCGCGACCTCGGCCTCGATCCCGCCGACGTGCGCCGCCGCAACCTCGTGCGGCCCGAGGACCTGCCGTGGACCTCGCCGACGGCCAACGTCTACGACAGCGGCTCCTACCGCGCGGCGCTCGAGCACCTGCTCGAGGTGGCGCGCTACGACGAGCTGCGTCGCGAGCAGGCGCGCGCCCGCGCGGCCGGCCGCCACCTCGGCATCGGGCTGGCGTGCTTCCTCGAGCTCACCGGGCCGGGCGCGCAGTTCTACGGCATCGGCGGCGCGCCGATCTCCGGCCAGGACGGCGCCACGGTGCGGCTGGAGCCGTCCGGCGCGGTGACCGCGCTCGTCGGCGTGACGAACCAGGGGCAGGGGACGCCGACCGCGCTCGCCCAGATCGTCGCCGACGAGCTGGCGCTGCCGGTCGAAGCGGTCGCCGTGCTCAGCGGCGACACGGCGCTGACGCCGCACGGCGGCGGCACCTGGGCCAGCCGCGGGATGCCGATCGGCGGCAGCGCCACGCTGCTGGCGGCGCGCGCGCTCGCCGCCAAGATCC
>DASSLH010000186.1:0-6187 GCA_035689625.1 Candidatus Methylomirabilota bacterium
GGGTCGACTTGCCCGACCCCTCGACGCCCTCGAACGTGATCAGCACTCCCCGCACCCGGCAACCTCCACGCGCTGCGATCACGTCACTGTAGCACGGCGCCGCGGGCGCCTCGCCGACCGCCGGCGGCCGTGCTACGGTCCGTGACCGTGGCCCGCAACGTCGAGATCAAGGCGCGCGTGGCCGATCCGGCGGCGCTGCGCGCCCGCGTGGCCGCCCGGGCCGCCGCCGGGCCCGTCGTCACGACCCAGACCGACACGTTCTTCGCGACGCCGCGCGGGCGGCTCAAGCTGCGCGACTTCGGCGACGGCTCCGGCGAGCTGATCTTCTACGAGCGCGCCGACGTCGCCGGCCCCCGCGAGTCGCGGTACACGCGGGCGGGCTGCGCCGAGCCGGCCGCGCTCGCCGGCCTGCTGGGTGCCGCACTCGGCGTGCGGGGCGTCGTGCGCAAGCGCCGCGAGCTGTTCCTGCTCGGCCGCACGCGGATTCACCTTGATGACGTGGCCGGATTGGGTTGCTTCATGGAGATCGAGGTCGTGCTCGCCGACGGCGAGGCGGCGGCCGACGGCGAGCGCGAGGCGCGCGCGCTGCTGGCCGCGCTCGAGGTGCCGGCGGCGGCACTGGTGGCCCGGGCCTACGTCGACCTGCTGGAGGAAGGGACCGCGCGGGCGGCGCTCACACGGACGTCGGCAACGGCCAGGCCGGCGCCGATCGCCGCGAGGCCTGCTTCACCATCCGCTGCGACGTCGCCGCCCTCGACACGCTCGGAACCCTCCTGACGCGCTGGATCGCCACCGAGGATCACGTGCTCCGCGTGGAATGGACCGCCGACCTGTGAGCTACAGCCGATGCAGCGGGAAGATGCGCGTCTGGACGGCGTCGACCTGGCGGGCGACGTACTCGCGGACGGCGCGCTCGAGGTCGGGCGGCAGCGCGGCCGGCTCGTCCCAGAGCTCGCGGGAGTCGAAGCCGAAGTGGTGCCGGTCGTCCTCGAAGGCCTCCGGCAGCTGCGGCGGCAGCTCGACGTGGTTCAGCAGCGCCCACGCGACGGTCCAGGCGCGGGCGACGTTGCGCACGTCGTAGCCGCCACCGCCCAGCGCGATCAGCCTCGGCGCCATCGGCACGATGCGCTGCAGCGCGCGCGCGAAGCCCTGCACGTCGAGCGCCAGGTGGGTGAGCGGATCCGTCCGGTGCGAGTCGATGCCGAGCTGGACGACGATCACGTCCGGCTTGAAGCGCTCCAGCAGCGGCGGCACCACCGCCTCGAACGCCGGCAGGTAGATCGCGCTGTCCGTGTAGGCCTCCAGGGGCAGGTTCACGGAGTAGCCGGCGGCGTCGCCCTCGCCCAGCTCGTGCACGAAGCCGGTGCCCGGGAACAGCCGCTCGCCGCGCTCGTGCGTGGAGATCGTGAGCACGTTGGGATCGCCGTAGAACGCGTACTGCACGCCGTCGCCGTGGTGGGCGTCGATGTCCACGTAGGCCACGCGCAGCCCGCGCTCGCGCAGGCGCAGGATCGCCAGCACGGCGTCGTTGACGTAGCAGAAGCCGGAGGCGCGGTCGGGCAGCGCGTGGTGCAGCCCGCCGGCAAAGTGGAACGCGCGCTCGACCGTGCCGCCGGCGACGAGATCGGCGGCCAGTAGCGAGCCGGCGGCGACGAGCCGGGCCGCCTCCCAGACGCCGCGGAACACGGGATTGTCGCCGGGGCCAAGCCCGAACACCGCGGCGCCGGGCGGTGAGGCGCCCGCGTTGGCGGCCTTGAGGACTTCCAGGTACTCCGGCGCGTGGAAGGTCGCGATCTCGCGCTCGGTGGCCGGGGCCGGCGCGACGACGGTGGCGTTGGGCAGTCGGGTGAGCCCGTAGGCGCGCATCAGCCGCCACGTCAGCCCCAGCCGCTCCATGCGCAGCGGATGCGCGGGCCCGTAGTCGAAGCGGGCCCAGTCCTCGCTGTAGACGAGCGCGGTCCGGGGCGCCGGGCCGGCGTCGGCCACGTCAGCGTCTCCAGTCGCCCGACTTGCCGCCGGACTTGCGGAGCAGTCGCAGATCGGTGATCGTCACGCCCTTCTCCAGCGCCTTGACCATGTCGTACACCGTCAGCGCGGCCACGCCGGCGGCGGTGAGCGCCTCCATCTCCACGCCGGTCTTGTCCACCGTACGCACGCGGGCGCGGATCTCCAGCCGGCCGCGCCGCGGCGCCGACGCGAACGAGACCTCCACCCGCGTGAGGCGCAGCGGATGGCAGAGCGGGATCAGCTCCGGCGTGCGCTTGGCCGCCAGGATGCCGGCGGTGCGGGCCACCCCCAGCACGTCGCCCTTGGGCGCGTCGCCGCGACGCACGGCGCGCAGGGTGGCCGGGCGCATCTTCACGATCGCGCGGGCGATCGCCTCGCGGGCCGTCTCCGGCTTGGGCGAGACGTCCACCATCCGCGCGGCGCCATCGGGGGTGAGATGCGTGAGGCCGGCGAGCCCGTCGGGAGAACGCGGCGGGCGCCGTCGCGCGGGGCGGCGGCGCCGCCGGCTGCGGTTCGTGGCGCTCAGGCGGTGACGCCGGAGCGGGTGCTCCGGATGATGGCCTCCATGCGATCCTTGGCCATCAACTTCAGCTTCTTCAACTCGCTCATCCGCCAGTGCTGGTCGGCCGAGAGCGTGGTGTTCCCCCTGAGCGCTTCGAGCTCGTGCTCGTATCCCTGGTGCTCGGAGCGCAGCCGGCGGAACTCCTCGTTCTCGGCCACGAGTCGCTCGATGAGGTTCTCCTGGGTCATCGCGTCGGCCTCCATTCGCATGGCGGGCACGTCAGAAACAAACAAAGCCAGCCTCGTTGCCGAGCGCTGGCGTCGCGGACCCCTGATTCGATACCATCCCCCGTCCCGTCACTGGTTTCGGGTACCTCCTTATAGCCGCGTTTCGCGCACAGTGTCAAGCCGGTCGTGCCGCCCCCGGCAGCAGGTGGGCGGCGCTGGCCTTGAACACGGCGACGATGGCCATGCCCTCGGCGAGCTGGAGCTCGCCGACCGAGCGCGGCGTGACGCTGGCGACCAGCGGAAAGCCGCAGTCGACGACCACGCGGGCGCCGGCATCGGTCACGGTGATGCGCGCGATGCGGCCGGCGAGCGCGTTGCGCGCGCTGGAGGCGCCGGCGTGCTCGCGCGGTAGCGCCAGCGTGACGTCCTCCGGCCGGATGGCGACGCGCACGCGCGCGCCCGGCTCGGCGGCGGCCGACACCTCCAGCGTGCGGCCGCCGACGTCCACGCGGGTGACGCCGCCCTCGCGGCCGACCACGCGGCCACCGACGATCGTCTCGACGCCGACGAAGCGCGCCACCTCCTCGGAGGCCGGCGCCTGGAACACCCGCGCGGTGTCGTCGAGCTGGCGGACGCGACCGCCGATGAGCACGGCGACGCGATCGGCGAGCGCCTGGGCCTCGCCGCGGTCGTGGGTGACGAGGACCGTGGCCACCCGCTCCTCGCGCAGGACCGCGCCGAGGTCGGCGATGAGCGCCGTGCGCGAGGGCTGGTCGAGGCCGGAGAACGGCTCGTCCAGCAGCAGCACCTCGGGTGCCAGCACCAGCGCGCGGGCCAGCGCCACGCGCTGGGCCTCGCCGCCCGAGAGCGTGCGCGCCGGCCGGGCGGCGAGCGCGCCGATGCCGAAGCGCTCCAGCCAGCGCGCCGCCCGGCGCGCCGCCTCGGCGCCGTTGACGCCGCGGAAGCCGAGGCCGAGCGCGGCGTTGGCGGCGACGGTCATGTCGGCCAGCAGCGGCTCCTGGAAGACCGTCGCCATGCGGCGCCGCTCGGCGAGCGCGTCGCGCGCGTCCACCGGACGGCCGCCGACGAGCACCTCGCCGGCCTCGGGCCGCTCGAGCAGGCCGAGCACGCGCAGCAGCGTTGACTTGCCGCTGCCGTTGGGACCGATCACGGCCAGGACCTCGGCGGCGCTCACCTCCAGCGCGTCCACCTCGAGCGTGAACGCGGGCGGGTAGCGCAGGCGCACGCCGCGCACCGCCAGCGGCGAGCTCGGACTCACGCCGGCAGCACGTGGATCGAGCCGCGGTGGATCGAGAACTCCCAGCGGCGATCGCGCTCGATCTCGAGGATCTCGTAGACCAGGTGGGGGACCTCCACCTCGAGGTCGTACTCGCCCTGCGCGGGCGCTCCCGGCTGGTCGAGGCGGATGCGCAGCGTGGAGGTCGTGCCGAAGTCCTCGTCGCCCACGATCACGCCGGTCATGAGGTTCATGTGGTGGGCGGGATCAGCGGCGCCGCGGTCCTTGCGGATGAGCCGCACGTACTCCGGGCGAATGAAGAACGCGATCGGCGCCTCGGGCGGCGGCAGGTAGGAGCGCGTGGGCGAGTTCACCGCCTCCAGCGTCTGGCCGCGCCAGCGGAGCTGGATGCGGTCGGGCGTGGCCTTGATGACGGTGCCGCGCAGGATGTTGGGAATGCCCATGATCCGCGCCACCGACTCCGAGGCCGGCTGCCACAGCAGCTCGGTCCGCGCCGCCGACTGCACGACGCGGCCGGCGTCGTACACGACGATGCGGTCGGCGAGGCGATAGGCCTCGGTCACGTCGTGCGTGACCACCACGGCGGCGGTGTGGACCTCGGCGAGCAGCGCGCGCAGCTCGTCACGCAGGCTGCGGCGCAGCGGCGCGTCGAGCGCCGACAGCGGCTCGTCCAGCAGCAGCAGGTCGGGCTCGATGGCCAGCGCCCGCCCGAGCGCGACGCGCTGCCGCTCGCCGCCCGAGAGCTCGCGCGGATAGCGCCGGGCGAGGGCGCCCAGGCCCAGGCGCGCCAGCACGCCGGCCACGCGCTCGCGCCGCACCGCGCGCGGCGCCTGGCGCAGCCCGAAGCCGACGTTGCCGGCGACCGTGAGGTGCGGGAACAGCGCGTAGCCCTGGAAGACGTAGCCGATGCGCCGGCGCTGCGGCGGCACGTCGACGCCGCGGGCGCCGTCGAAGAGCACGCGCTCGCCGACGGTGATGCGCCCCGCGTCGGGACGGATGAGGCCGGCCAGGCACTGCAGCGTGAGCGTCTTGCCGGCGCCCGAGGGGCCGAACAGCACCGCCACGCCGTCGCCGGCGTGCCAGGCGATGTCGAGCGTGAAGCCCGGCAGCCGCTTGGTGAGCGCGACGTCGAGCCCGGCCACGGCCGCGCTCAGGCCGCCCGCGCGCCGAGCCGGCCGGCCGCGACCAGCACCGCGCACGACAGCAGCGTGAGCGCCGCCACCAGCGCCAGCACGTCGCCGGTCTCGCCGGTCTGCACGCCCGTGTAGATCGCCAGCGGCACCGTCTGCGTGCGGCCGGGGATGTTGCCGGCCAGCATGAGCGTGGCGCCGAACTCGCCGAGGGCGCGCGCGAACGCCAGCACGAGCCCGGCCAGGATGCCGTTGCGCGCCAGCGGCAGCGTGACCTCCAGCGCCACCTGCCAGCGCGAGCGCCCGAGCGTGAGCGCGGCCTTCTCGAGGTCGCGATCGACCGACTCGATCGCCGCCCGGGCGGTGCGGACGAGCAGCGGCAGCGCCATCACGGTGGCCGCGACGACCGCCGCGTACCAGGTGAACGCCAGCGTCCAGCCGGTGGCGGCGTAGAGGGGAGCGCCGAGCCAGCCGCGCCGGCCGAGCAGCACGATCAGGTAGTAGCCGGTGACGGTCGGCGGCAGCACCAGCGGCAGGGTGACGAGCAGGTCCACGAGCCCCCGCCCGCGGAAGCGGCCGCGCGCCAGCGCCCACGCCAGCGGAATGCCGAGCGCGGCGTTGGCGAGCGTCGCGAACAGGGCGACGCGGAGCGAGAGCGACAGCGCGGTCAGCGCCTCGGAGGTCACGCCGCGATCTTACAACGGCGGCTGGAAGCCGAATCGCGCCAGCACCGCGCGCGCCTCGCTGCCGGCCAGCAGGTCCAGCAGCGCGGCCGCCTCGCGCGGATGCCGCGTGTCGCGCACGACGGCGGCCGGATAGAGCACCGGCGCGTAGCTGTCGGCCGGCGGCCGGAACGCCTCGCGCACGCGGCCGGCGACAGTGCCGACGTCGGTCGCGTACACGAAGCCCGCGTCCACCTCGCCGCGGGCGACGTAGTCGAGCGCCTGGCGCACGTTCTCGGCCAGCACCAGCCGGTCCTGCACGCGCTCCCACAGCCCGAGCGCGCGCAGGCTGGCCTCGGCGTACTGGCCGACGGGGACCGTGCGCGGGTTGCCGATCACCA
>DASSLH010000187.1:0-7636 GCA_035689625.1 Candidatus Methylomirabilota bacterium
CCCTCAAGGGCTTCGCGGACGCGGGCAGCGACGGCATCGTCCAGGTCTCCACCGGCGGGGCCTCGTATCTGTCGGGCGCCAGGATCGCCGACATGGTGGTGGGCGCCTCCGCCCTGGCCGAGTACGCCCACGTGGTGGCGGCCCGCTACCCGATCAACATCGCGCTGCACACGGACCATTGCCCCAAGAACAACCTCGACAAGTACGTCCGGCCGCTGCTGAAGATCAGCCAGGAGCGCGTCGCCCGCGGCCAGGCGCCGCTGTTCCAGTCGCACATGTGGGACGGCTCGGCGGTGGGCCTGAAGGAAAATCTCCAGATCGCCCGCGAGCTGCTGAGCGAGTCCAAGAAGGCCAGGGTCGTCCTGGAGATCGAGATCGGCGTCGTCGGCGGCGAGGAGGACGGCGTCGTGGGCGAGATCAACGAGAAGCTCTACTCGACACCGGAGGACGCGCTGGCCACCGCCGAGGCGCTCGGCACCGGCGAGAACGGCCGCTACCTGCTGGCCGCGACGTTCGGCAACGTGCACGGCGTCTACCAGGCCGGCCACGTCAAGCTGCGGCCGCCCGTGCTGAAGACCATCCAGGACACCGTGGGCAAGAAGGTCGGCAAGGCCAAGCCCTTCGACCTCGTCTTCCACGGCGGCAGCGGCTCGCTGCTGGAGGAGATCCGCGAGACGCTCGACTACGGCGTGGTGAAGATGAACATCGACACCGACACGCAGTACGACTTCACGCGGCCCATCGCCGACCACATGCTGAAGAACTACGCGGGCGTCATCAAGGTGGACGGCGGCGTCGGCGAGAAGAAGGCCTACGACCCGCGCAACTGGGGCAAGGTGGCCGAGGCCGGCATGGCCGCCCGCGTCGTCCGCGCCTGCGAGGAGCTGCGCTCGACCGGCACCAGCCTGGGCGCGGTGAAGGCCTAGGCGAAAATCTCGGCGAGCGCGAACGAGACGTCGGCGAACGCGAGCGGGCTCACCGAGGCGGCGCCGGCGGCGTGGGTGACGACCCGGTGGCCGTCCTCCGCCGGGTTTCGATGCAGCTCGATGCTCTCCTGGCCCCAATCGACGATCCAGTACTCCGGCACGCCCGCCTCGGCGTCGAGCGGTCGCTTGGTCACGCGATCGTAGCGCAGCGAGGTCTCGGCGACCTCGATCAGCATGAGCACGTCGGCCACGACGGGCTCGGCGTGCCTGTAGGACCGCTGGCCAGGCGCCTGACGAAGATACCGACCTCGCCCATGCGGTGATACTCCGCGCGGGTGAAGAGCCGTTTCTCAGGCGTCATACCGAGCGCAAGGATACACTGTGACGGCCATGGCCAACATCGACGTGGATCTCTACAGCGACACGGTGACCAAGCCGACCGCCGAGATGCGGCGGTTCATGTGCGAGGCCGAGGTCGGGGACGAGCAGAAGTACGAGGACCCGACCGTGAACCTGCTGCAGGAGATGGTCGCCGACCTGCTCGGCAAGGAGGCGGCGCTGTTTCTGCCCTCGGGGACGATGTGCAACGAGATCGCGCTGCGGGTGCACTGCCGGCCGGGCGAGGAGATGCTGGCGCACCGCACGGCGCATCCGATTCACTTCGAGACGGGCGGGCCCGGCGCGCTGGCCGGCGTCAACGTGCGTCCGCTCGACGGCGCCCGCGGCCAGTACGACGCCGCCGCGCTGGAGGACGGCATCCGGCCCGACTTCCGCCACTTCCCGCGCAGCCGCCTGGTCTGGGTCGAGCAGACGAGCAACCTCGGTGGCGGCTCCATCTGGCCGCTCGAGCGCGTGCGCGCGGTCACCGACGTGGCGCGCCGCCATCGCCTCGCCACGCACCTGGACGGCGCGCGCCTGCTGAACGCGGTCGTCGCCAGCGGCATCACCGCTCGCGAGTGGGCGGCGCCGTTCGACTCGGCGTGGATCGACTTCACCAAGGGGCTGGGCGCGCCGGTCGGCGCCGCGCTGGCGGGCTCCCGCGAGTTCATTGCCGAGGCCTGGCGGCTCAAGCAGCAGATGGGCGGCGCGATGCGGCAGGCCGGCATCATCGCCGCCGGCGGCGTCTGGGCACTCCGCCATCACGTCAAGCGCCTGGCCGAGGATCACGCCAACGCGCGCCGGCTCGCCGAGGGCCTGGCGCGGCTGCCGGGCGTCGGGCTGGATCCGGCGACCGTGGAGACCAACATCGTCTTCTTCGACGTCACCGGCCGCCTCGACGCCGCCGCGGTCGTGGACGCGCTCCTGGCGCGCGGCGTGCGCATGGGCGCGCTGGGACCGCGCACGATCCGCGCGGTCACCCACCTGGACGTCAGCGCCGAGCAGATCGAGCGTGCGCTCGAGGCCGCGCGGGCCGTGCTGTGAAGGATCTCCGGGCGACGCCGAGGCGCGCCACGGCTTCGCCGCGGCGCGGCCATGCCGCCACTCCATCCACGCCGGCGGCGGCGATCAACGCCGCGCTCCGGCGACCCTAGGCGGTCAGGTCGATCCAGGCCTCGACGAGGGAGGGGTCCTGCGGCGGCCGGCGCGTCGAGAAGCCGACGGCGCGCGCGACGCGGAGCATCTCGGTGTTCTCGCCGGAGATGTAGCCGACGATCCGGCGCAGGCGCTCGCGCCGCCCGATGGCGATGAGGCGGCGCAGCAGCTCGCTGCCCAGCCCCTGCTTCTGCAGCGCGTCGCTGACGAGCAGCGCGAACTCCGCCTCCTGGCGCCAGTGCAGCTTGCTCAGCCGCCCGACCGCGGCGATCTCACGGCCGCCGCCCGGCGCGACCTCGCGCTCGGCCACCAGCACCATGTCGCGGTCGTAGTCCACGAAGCAGATGCTCGACAGCCGCTCGTGCTCGATGCGCCGGCTCAGCGCCAGCGGGTGCAGGTAGCGCAGGTAGACGCTGCGCTCGGACAGCGTGCGATGGAACTCGACCATCAGCGGCTCGTCGTCGGGCCGGATCGGCCGGATGGTGAAGCGGCGGCCGTCGCGCGCGCGCCAGGGGGCGATGTACTCGACCGGGTAGGGACGGATGGCCGGGCGGGGCAGGTCCTCGACACGCGTGTCCGGCGCGTGCAGGATCACGCGGGCGTCCAGCGCGACGAGCGCCTGCGGCGAGGCGAGCAGCGGGTTGATGTCGAGCTCCTTGATCCACGGCTGCTCGACGACCAGGTGGCTCACCCGCACGAGCAGCTGCTCGACCTCGCCCAGGTCCACCGGCGGGCGGCCGCGCACGCCGCACAGCGCGGTGAAGATGCGCGTGCGCTCCATCATGCGGCGGGCCAGCGTCGTCGTCAGCGGCGGCAGCGCCAGCGCGCGGTCGCGCCAGACCTCGACCAGCTGGCCGCCGGCGCCGAACAGCAGCACGGGGCCGAACTGCGCGTCCACGACGCTGCCGACGATGAGCTCGTAGCCGTCGCGCCGCACCATGCGCTGCACGGTGACGCCCTGGAAGTGGCCCTCGCCCGCCGCCGCCCGCACGCCGACCTCGATCTCGCTCCAGGCGCGGCGGACGGCGTCGGCGTCGGCCAGGTCCAGGCGCACGCCGCCGACGTCGGTCTTGTGCGTGATCGTCTCCGAGTGCAGCTTCACCGCCACGGGGAAGCCGAGCTCGACGGCGATGCGCGCGGCCTCCTCCACGGTGGCGGCCAGCCGCGTCTCCACCGTCGGGATGCCGTAGGCGGCCAGCAGCCGCTTGGCCTCGACCTCGGTGAGCAGCGTGCGGCCCTTGGCTCGCGCCTTGTCCAGCAGCGCGGTGGCCTCGGCGTGACGCCGCTGGTCGTCGGAGCCGGCCGGCGCCAGCGCCGGCGTCTCGTAGAGCGCGCGCAGCGTCTCGGTGTAGCGCCACATGTGGTTGAACACCCGGGCGGCGGTGTCCGGGTGCGCGAACGTCGGGATGTTCGAGCGGTTGAGGATCGCCTCGCCGGCGGCGATGTCCACGCCGCCCATCCAGCTGGCCAGCACCGGCTTGCCCGGCAGCGCTGCGTAGGCCTTCAGGCGCTCGGCCGTCTGCGTGGGATCGGTCATCGCCTGCGGCGTGAGCACGACCAGCAAGCCGTCGGTCGTGGGATCCTTGGCGACGGCGTCGAGCACGGCGGCGTAGCGATCGGCGTCGGCGTCGCCGAGCACGTCCACGGGATTGGCGTGGCTCCAGTGCGGCGGCAGCACGGCGTCGAGGGCGCCGAGCGTCTCCGGCGCCAGCGGCGCCAGCTGGCCGCCGTTGAGCAGCAGCGCATCGGTCGCCAGAACGGCGGGGCCGCCGGCGTTGGTGACGATCGTCAGCCGCGGCCCCCCGGGGCGGGGCTGCTTGGCCAGCGACTCCGCCAGGTGGAACAGCTCGTCGATGTGGCTCACGCGCACGACGCCGCAGCGCAGGAAGGCGGCGTCCACCACCTCGTCGCTGCCGGCCAGCGCGCCGGTGTGCGAGGCCGCCGCCCGGGCGGCGCCCTCGGTCCGTCCCGGCTTGAGCACGATGATCGGCTTGCGCAGCGCCACCTCGCGCGCCGCCGACAGGAACGCGCGGGCGTCGCCGATCGTCTCCATGTAGATGACGATGGACTGCGTGCGCGGGTCGTCGCCGAAGTAGAGCACGAGGTCGCCCCAGTCGACGTCGAGCATCGAGCCGATCGAGACGAACGCGCTGAAGCCGACGTGCTCGCGCAGGCTCCAGTCGAGCACCGCCGTGCACAACGCCCCGCTCTGGCTGACGAAGGCCACGCGGCCGGGCATCGCCATCGCGTTGGCGAAGGTGGCGTTGAGCCCGCCGTGCGGCGTCATGACCCCCAGGCAGTTGGGGCCGACCAGCCGCATGCGGCCGCGCCGCGCCTCCTCCAGCACGCGGCGCTCCAGCTCGATGCCCTCGGCCCCGGCCTCCTTGAAGCCGGCCGAGATCACGATCGCCCCCTTGACGCCGGCCGCCACGCACTCGGCGATGACGCCGGGCACCGTCGCCGCCGGCGTGACCACCACCGCGAGGTCCACGCGCTCCGGTACCGAGGCGATGTCCCGGTAGGCCTTGATGCCGAGCACGCTGGAGCGCGACGGCGTGACGGGAAAGACGACGCCGCCGAAGGGGTTGGCCACGAGGTTGCGCACCACCATGCGGCCGACGCTGCCCGGCCGCTCGGTGGCGCCGATCACGGCCACGCTGCGCGGCGCGAAGATGGCGTCGAGCGCCGGCCGCTCGTCGTGCAGCACGTCGGCCGCCGGCTCGCGCGGCGGCGCGGGTCGGGGACGCGGAGTTCGCCTCGCCATCACGGCGAGGATACCAGTGCGAGGCTGGTCAGGCGGACCGCTGGCGCGTGCCGAGCACCGTCACGGCTAGGCCGGGACGACGCGAGCGCTGGGGGGCTTGGGGGCCATTTCGGGGCCCCCATCCAATAAGGTCGACCCGTCCCCGACCAGCGTCGTGCGGCGCATGTCGCGCGGCTCGTGGGCGGGGAACGGACGGGCGCGGTGCATCGTCTGGCGGTTGTCCCACATCACCAGGTCGTGCACGCGCCAGCGGTGCGCGTAGACGAACTGGCGCTGGGTGGCGTGCTCGACCAGGTCGCGCAGGAACGAGCGCGCCTCCGGCACCGGCCAGCCGACGATGCCGCCGGCGTGCGACGAGAGATAGAGCGACTTGCGCCCCGTCACCGGGTGCGTGCGTACCAGCCGCTGGCGCACCGGCGCGAAGCGGGTGCGCTCCTCGTCGGTGAAGTCGGTGAAACCGAGCTGCTGGCGCGAGTAGATCTGCGAGTGCTCACAGATCAGGTCCTCGACCTCCGCCTTCGTCTCCGCGTCCAGCGCGTCGTAGGCGGCGACCATGGAGGCGAACTCGGTGTTGCCGCCCCTCGACGGCACGCTGCGCGCGTGCAGCAGCGAGTACTTCGCCGGCACCACCTTGAACGAGCTGTCGGAGTGCCAGAGCCGGTTGCCGAGCGCGAACAGGCGGCGGCGGTCGTCGCGGGCGAAGACCTTGTGCTCCTTGTCCAGGTTGGAGACGTCGGCGAACGTGGTGGGCAGCCGCAGCTCGTCGGGCGCCCTGAGGCTGGTGCCGATGGCGTGCTCGATCTCGCCGAGGCTGCGCGTGAACGCCAGCTGCGCCTCGTCGTCCAGCCTCTGGTCGTGGAAGACGAGCACCGCGTAGCGATCCATGCCGGCGTGGACCGCGGCCACCTCCTCGGAGGACAGCGGGCGGGTGAGGTCGAGGCCCTCGACTTCCGCGGCGAAGCAGGGCCCGATCTGGCGCAGCGTGATGGCCATCGGCGGAGCCTCCTGGGCGGTGGTGACGGCATTCTAGCGCCGGCCGGGACCGAGCGCGCGCGGACGTAGAATCCACTCCTACCAGGAGGTGGCGATGGGGGCGGCGCTGGCGGGCATCCGGGTGGTCGATCTCACCAACAACCAGGCGGGGCCATCGTGCGGGCAGATGCTGGCCTGGCTCGGCGCCGACGTCATCAAGGTGGAGGAGCCGGGCAAGGGCGACCCCGCCCGTCACCTGCTGAAGGACCGGCCGGACGCCGACAGCCTGTTCTTCGTCGCCTTCAATGCCAACAAGCGCAGCCTCCCGCTCGATCTCAAGTCGGCGCGCGGCAAGGAGGTGTTCCGCGCGCTGCTGAAGACCGCCGATGTCCTGCTGGAGAACTTCGGGCCCGGCGTGATGGAGCGCCTCGGCTTCGGCTACCCCGCGCTACGTGCGCTCAATCCGCGGCTGGTCTTCGCCAGCATCAAGGGATTCGGCTCGTGGGGCCCCTACAAGGACTTCAAGAGCTACGAGCCGATCGCCCAGGCGATGGGCGGCGCGATGAGCGTGACCGGTGTGCCCGATGGTCCGCCGACGTACATGTGGCCGTCCATCGGCGACTCGGGTACCGGCCTGCATGGCGTGATCGGCATCCTCGCGGCCCTCATGCAGCGGCACGCCACGGGCGAGGGCCAGCAGGTCGAGGTCTCGATGCAGGACGCCGTCGTCAACCTGATCCGCGTGAGCCTGCGCGATCACCAGCGCACGGGCACGCCGATGCCGCGTACGGGCAACCAGCTCGGCTCCGGCGTGCCCGGCACCACGTATCGCTGCGCGCCCGGTGGCCCCAACGACTACGTGTTCGTCTTCGTGCAGCAGCAGATGTGGCATCCGCTGCTGCGCGCGCTCGGCCGCGAAGACCTGATCGGCGACGCGCGCTACGAGGCGGCCGACGCGCGGTGGCAGAACCGGCACGAGGTCGACGCGCTGGTCGAGGCGTGGACGTCCACGCGCAGCAAGCATGAGGTGATGACGATTTTGGCCGGGGCCGGCGTGCCGTGCGGCGCCTGTCTCGACACCGGTGAGATCCTCGCCGACCTGCATCTCAAGGCCCGCGACATGATCGTCGAGGTCGAGCACCCGGGCCGGGGCCGCTACGTCACCGTCGGCAATCCGGTCAAGCTCTCGGCCTCACCGACGACGATCGGCCCGTCACCCCTGCTCGGGCAGCACCGCGACGAGATCCTCCACGAGCTCGGCTACAGCGACGCCGACATCGAGGCGCTGAAGCAGGGCAAGATCACGTAAGCCCTAATGCCCGCCGAACTTGCGGCGCATCGCCTGCAGCGTCTTGCAGGCGAAGGCGTCCTCGCCGCGCGAGGTGAAGCGCTGGTAGAGCGAGGCGGTCAGCACGGTGGCCGGCACGCCCTCGTCGATGGC
>DASSLH010000188.1:0-6261 GCA_035689625.1 Candidatus Methylomirabilota bacterium
GGAGCTCGTCTGACGGCGCTGAGCGAACATGTCCCGGTGACGTTCACAGCCAACGGCATCCGCACGGTGCTGAACGAGTACCTCGCCGAGCGGATCTCCGCGCCCGTGGCGGCGGCGCGCCTCCTGTTCCGCCGCAGGCGCGCGCGAAGGCAGCGAAATCGATGGGGTGCAGGTCCACACCGAACTCCGGATTGCCGAGGAAGACCATCTGCTCCCACTTGATCTGGCCCAGCGTGTTGTTCTTGACGACGAAGACCTTCACCGGCAGCTGGTACTTCACGCAGGTCGCGAACTCGGCCATCAGCATCGAGAAGCCGCCGTCGCCGACGAACGCCACGACCTGGCGGCCCGGGTGGGCCACCTGGGCGGCGATGGCGTACGGAAAGCCGTTGGCCATCGTGGCGAGGTTGCCGGACAGCGAGTGCATCTGCCCGCGACGGGCCGGGATGTGGCGCGCCCACCAGGTCGCAATCGTGCCGCTGTCGCAGGTGGTGATCGCGTCGGGGGCCAGGCGCTGGCCGATCTCGTGGGCGATGACCTGCGGCTTCATCGGCCGGTCGCGGCGCGTGGCGCGCTCGAGCATCAGCTCGTTCCACTCCCGCATCCCCCGCTGGGCCTTGGCCAGGAAGCCGCGCTCGCTCTTCGGCCGCAGCAGCGGCAGCAGCGCCTCCAGCGTGCGGCGGCTGTCGCCCACGAGCCCGACCTCCACCGGGTAGCGCAGGCCGACCCGCATCGGGTCGAGCTCGATCTGCACGCCGCGGGCCTGGCCCGGCTTGGGATAGAACTCGATGTAGGGGAACGACGTGCCCACCATCAGCAGCGTGTCGCACTCTTCCATCGCCTCCTGCGAGGGCCGCGTGCCGAGCAGGCCGATGGGGCCGGTCGTGTAGGGGCTGTCGTCGGGCACGCAGGCCTTGCCGAGCAGCGGCTTGACGATGGGCGCCGCCAGCAGCTCGGCCGCGCGCTCGAGGGCGTCGGTGGCGCCCAGCGCGCCGCCGCCGGCGAGGATGACGACGCGCGCGCCGGCATTCAGCGCGTCGGCCGCGCGGCGCAGGTCGGCTTCCGCGGGCAGCCGGGCGCCGCGAGCGCGGATGTCCGAGGTGTGGCCAGGCACGTTGCGCTTGGAGCGCTCCTTGCGCTCGGCTTCCATGTCCTGCACGTCGGTCGGGATCGTGACGTGCGCGACGCCGTGATAGGACAGCGCGGTGCGGCAGGCGAGATCGGCCACGTTCTCGACGTGCGCGGGACCCATCACCCGCGCGTTGTATTTGGCGACGTCCATGAACACGCGGTCGAGCTGGACGTCCTGCTGCGTGTAGGTGTCGATGAGGTCGTGGTAGGCCATGCCCGTGATGGCCAGCACCGGCTGGTTGTCGAGCTTGGCGTCGTAGAGGCCGTTCAGGAGGTGGATGCCGCCCGGTCCCGAGGTCGCCAGGCACACCCCGAGGCGCCCGGTGAACTTGGCGTAGCCGCAGGCCATGAACGCCGCGGCCTCCTCGTGGCGGACCTGGATGAAGCGCACGGAGTCCTTGCGCGTGCGCAGCGCCTCCATGATGCCGTTGATGCCGTCGCCGGGCAGTCCGAAGACGACGTCGACCCCCCAGTCGTGAATCGTGTCGATCAGGATGTCGGCGGCGGTCTCGGCCATGGGATTTTCCTCCTGGCTGCACAGCGCTGCAGACGATGTGCCAGCGGGTGACGGGATGCTGCAAATGCTTCACGTCCACCGGGCGGCGTGGCATACCATAGGGCCGCTTTCCGAGTGCGCCTGGAGGGGCGAGATGCGGATTCGATTCTGGGGCACGCGGGGGTCCATCGCCAAGCCGGGGCCGGGCACGGTCCGGTACGGCGGAAACACCTCCTGCGTGGAGGTGCGGGCCGACGACACGCTGATCGTGCTCGACTGCGGCACCGGCGCTCACGAATTGGGCCAGCAGATCGTCGCGGCCAGCCAGGAGCCGGTCCGGGGTCACCTGCTCATCTCGCACACGCACTGGGACCACATCCAGGGCTTCCCGTTCTTCCTGCCGCTGTTCCGCCCCGGCAACGAGTGGGACGTGTACGCGCCGCGGCAGCTCGGCCGCACGCTGGAGGACGTCCTCGCCGGCCAGATGCAGTACACCTACTTTCCGGTGCCGCTCGACGACCTGGCGGCGACGATCCGCTACCACGAGCTGACCGAGGGCGACTTCGAGCTGGGCGGTGTGCGCGTGATCACGCGCTACCTCAACCACCCGGCACCGGCGCTCGGCTATCGCCTCGAGGCCAACGGCGTAACCGTCGTCTACGCGACCGACCACGAGCCGCACTCGCGCCACCACGCCGAGAGGCGGCCGGCCGACGGCAGCGCGCCGGTGCACGCCGAGGACAAGGCCCACATCGAGTTCCTGGCCGGCGCCGACCTGCTGATTCACGACGCGCAGTACACGCTGGAGGAGTATCCCGATCACCTGTCGTGGGGCCACTGCCCGGCCGAGTGGGCCGTGGACTTCGCGGTGGCCGCGCGCGTGAAGCGGCTGGCGCTGTTCCACCACGATCCCACGCGCGACGATCGTGCCCTCGACGCGCTGCTCGCGCGCTGCCGCCAGCGCGCCGGCAGCCACGCCGGCGCGCCGGAGATCTTCGCGGCGGCCGAGGGCCAGTACCTCGTCGTGGTACGGCCGGGCTCGGAGCCCGCGCGGCCGAAGACCGCGGCCGGCGCGACCGCCAGCGGCAGCGCGGCGCCGACGCGCGAGGCGACGATCCTGGTGGCCGACGACGATCCCGACGTGATGGCCGTGCTGCTGGAGACGCTGGAGCCCGAGGGCTTTCGCGTGCTGTCGGCCACCGACGGCGACGCCGCCCTGGCGCTGGCGCGCGCCGAGCGTCCCGACGTCGTCGTGCTGGACTGGATGATGCCGGGGCAGGATGGCCTCGCCGTCTGCCGCGCGCTGCGCGCCGACGCCGACCCGCGCGTCGCCGAGGTCCCCGTGGTGCTGATCACCGGCCGCACCGACGCCGCCGACACCGCGACCGGCTTCGAGGCCGGCGTCACCGACTACCTCACCAAGCCGTTCAAGCCCAGCCACCTGCTCGCCCGCCTGCAGGCCTGGCTGCTGAGGCGACGGGTCTAGCGGCTCACGGCGTCCTGGGCGTGAAGGTCGCGACCGAGACGTACTGATCGGGCCACGGCAGCGCGTAGCCCTGGGCGGCGGCGGCGTGGCGCGTCCAGTAGGGATCCCACAGATGCGCGCGAGCCAGCACGCAGAGGTCGGCGCGGCCGGCGGCGACGATCGAGTTCACGTCGGCCCAGGTGGACACGCCGCCGACGGTCATGGTGGGGATGTCCGCCTCGTGGCGCACGCGATCACTGAACGGCGTCTGGAACAGGCGGCCGTACACCGGCTCCTGGTCGGGCACCGTGTTGCCCGCGGACACGTCCACGATGTCGCAGCCGTAGGCCTTCAGCGCGCGGGCGACCTCGACCGCGTCGGCCGGCTCCAGCCCCCCTTCCTTCCAGTCGGTCGCCGAGATGCGCGCGGCCATCGGCTTGGCCTCGGGCCACACCGCGCGCACGGCGTCGAAGACCTCCAGCGGGAAGCGCAGGCGGCTGGCGAGCGAGCCGCCGTAGGCGTCGGCGCGCCGGTTGGTCAGCGGCGAGATGAACGAGGCCAGCAGGTAGCCGTGGGCGAAATGCAGCTCCAGCAGGTCGAAGCCGGCCGCGTCGGCCATGCGGGCGGCGCGCACGAACTGCTCGCGCACCTCGTCCATGTCCGTGCGCGACATCTCGCGCGGCGTCTGGCTGTGCGAAAAGTACGGCAGCGACGAGGCGGAGATCAGCGGCCAGTTGCCCTCGGGCAGCGGCTCGTCGATGCCCTCCCACAGCCGCCGCGTGGACCCCTTGCGCCCGGCGTGGGCGAGCTGGATGCCGATCCTGGCCGGGCTCCAGGCGTGCACGAAGTCCACGATGCGCTTCCAGGCCGCCACGTGCTCGGGCCGGTACATGCCGGCGCAGCCGGGGCTGATGCGCCCCTCGCGGCTGACGTCGGTCATCTCCGTCATCACCAGGCCGGCGCCGCCCACCGCGCGGCTGCCGAGGTGCACGAGGTGCCAGTCGCCCGGCGTGCCGTCCTCGGCGGAGTACTGGCACATCGGCGAGACGACGACGCGGTTGGGTAGCACCAGCTCGCGCAGGCGGAACGGCGTGAACATCGGCGGCGGCGGCGGGGACGGCAGCGTCACCCGGCTCTGCCGGGCCGCCTGCCCGGCGAACCAGCGATCGACGCTGGCGACCAGCGCGGGATCGCGCGTCTTGAGGTTGTCGTGGGTCACGCGCAAGCTGCGCGTGAGCAGGCTGAAGGCGAACTGCAGCGGCGGCAGCCGGTCCTGGTAGCGCTCGACCTGCTCGAACCACTCCAGGCTCGTCTGGGCGGCGCGCTGCAGCGACTCGACCTGCGGCCGCCGCTCGGCCTCGTAGGCGGTCAGCGCGCGGCCCACGTCGCGCTCCTCGGCGAGCGTGCGGGCCAGCGCGATGGCGTCCTCCATCGCCAGCTTGGTGCCGGAGCCGATCGAGAAGTGCGCGGTGTGGGCGGCGTCGCCCATCAGCACGACGTTGTCGTGGTGCCAGCGCGCGTTCTTCACCGTCGGGAAGCTGCGCCACAGCGAGCGGTTCTTGAGGATCGGATGGCCGTCCAGCTCGCGGGCGAACAGCTTCTCGGTGAACGCGACCGTCTCGTCCTCGCTGGCGCCGTCCAGCCGCGCCAGCCGCCACATGGCCTCGGTGCCCTCAAGGATGAACGTCGAGTGGGTGGCGTCGTAGCGGTAGGCGTGCACGCGCCAGAGCCCGTGCTCGCCCTCCTTGAAGAAGAAGGTGAAGGCGCGGAACGGGTACGTGGTGCCGAGCCAGACGAAGCGGTTCGGGCGCCAGTCGAGCTGCGGCTGGAAGTGCTCCGCGTAGCGCGCGCGCACCCAGGAGTTGACACCGTCGGCGGCCAGCACCAGGTCGGCGCCCGCCCACGCGCCAGGGTCGTCCACCACGGTCGAGAACTTCAGCGCCACCCCGAGCTCGGCGGCGCGCGTCTGGAGAATGTCGAGCAGCTTCTGGCGTGCCAGGCCGGCGAAGCCGTGGCCGGTGGACGTCAGCACCTGGTCCTGGTAGTGGATCTCGATGTCGTCCCAGTGCGCGAACGCGCGGGTGATGGCGGCGTGCGTCTCGGGATCGGCCTCGCGGAAGTTGTCGAGCGTGGCGTCGGAGAACACGACGCCGAAGCCGAAGGTGTCGTCGGGCCGGTTGCGCTCGATGACCGTGATGTCGTGTCGCGGGTCGGCCTTCTTCATGAGGATGGCGAAGTACAGGCCGGCCGGCCCACCGCCGATCGCGACGATCTTCATGCGCGTTCGATTGTAGCGTGACCGGCGAGCGCCCGCGGTGCCAGCGATCGGCTACGGCGTCGCGCGCGCCCTCCGACGCCCGCGCAGCCGCGCGAGCAGGAACCGCCACGCCATCTCCCAGCGGTGGTGGCGCAGCCGCGTCTCGCCCAGCGCGACGAGGGCGAAGAGACGGCACAGGCGCGCGTCCAGTGCCGCCGCGCGGATGATCGCGTCGGCCAGCGCCGGGCGCGCGAACAGCCGCCGCTGGATGCGCACGGAGTCGGTCAGCTCCTCGCCGATCTCCGCGCGCCAGCGCCGCTCGTACTCCGCCAGGCCCGCAGCCGAGGCGTCCCCGGAGGCGATCGCGTCGGCGGCGACCGCGCCGGCGTGCTCGCCGGTGACCATCGCGTAGTAGATGCCCTCGCCGGTGTAGGCGTTGACGAAGCCGCCGGCGTCGCCGCCGACGAGCACGCGATCGGTGAACGTGCGCGCCAGCGGCCCGCCGAGCGGCAGCCGGAACGCCTTGAAGTTGGCGGGATTGGAGGCGCCGCGCACGATTCCGCGGGCGGCCGCCTCGGCCAGGAACCGCGCATGGTGCGCGTACGGTGGGCCGCCCAGCGCGCGCTTGTAGAACGGCACCAGGAAGCCGACGCCGAAGTCCACGCAGTCGGCCTTGGGAAACACGTAGCCGTAGCCGGGCCAGCCCTTGTAGCCGTAGGCCACGTACATCATGTCCGGCTCCGGCATGGAGAGCTCGGCCGGCGGCGTCTCCTCCATCGTGTCGATCGCCAGCGCCTCGTCGGGAAAGCCGGGCGTGAGCCCGGCCGCGCGGGCCACCACGCTGTTGACGCCGTCGGCGCCGATGACGAGGCGCGCGCGCAGCTCGCGTCCGTCCACGCAGCGCACGACGAC
>DASSLH010000189.1:0-6965 GCA_035689625.1 Candidatus Methylomirabilota bacterium
GGCGGCACCTCGGCGGCGGCGGCGGCCAGGACATCCTCGAGCGCGCGCCGCCGCTCCGCCTCGTCCTCGCGCAGCGCGGCCGTCAACTGCGGCGCCAGCATCCCGGGCGCCGAGCTCGGATAGCGCAGGGGCTCGACGACCGCGACCAGGTGGACGGCGGTGCCGGCGGGCCACGGCAGCCCGGTGACGAAGCGGAGCGCGGCCCGCGCGTGGTCGGAGCCATCGAGGGCGACCGTCAGTGAGCGGATCGCCCGCGGCGCGCCCTTGCAGACGAGCACGGGACACGGCGCGTGGCGGGCGACGCCGAGCGAGACGCTGCCCATCAGGAACGAGGCGACGGCGCCCAGCCCGCGCGCGCCGAGCACGATCGCGTCGGCCGCCTCCTGGACGGCGACGTCGAGAATGACGTGCCGCGGCTCGCCCTCGACCACGTGCGCCGTCACGTTTGGCCATCGCTCGCCGAGCCGCCGGCGCGCCTCGTCCACGACCTCGTCGGTCTGCTTGCGCATCTCCGACCACGTCGTGACGAACGCCTCGTACACGACCGGCACCGGTATCGCGGAGACGACACTGATCCGGGTGTCCGCCGGCAGCGACGCCAGCCGCAGCCACTCAAGGGCCTCGCGCGCATCGGACGAGCCATCGGTCGCCAGCAGTACTCGCATGTGGCGCCTCCTGGCGGCATCGAGCGGACATCAGCCGCCGATCCGTGGTGTCGGAGCAAGGGGTCTGCCAAGGCCGAGCATCGAAAAGGTCCGCGGTTCCAGGCAGTTGACCGCGCCGGCCCGGGCGCGTATGCGGCGTGCCGGTCCCAGCTGTGGCGGGTCCGCCGCAAGACGGCGGCGCGGCCATCGCCGCGGCGCCTGCGCCGGCAAGGGGTTGCGTGACGGCCGGCGGGCATCGGCCCTGCATCACAGCCATTCGATGAGCGCGTGGTCGACGCTGGAGCCGATCGCCTTGGCTGTCGGCGTCTGGATGCTGGCGACGCTCGCCGCGCTGGCGGTCGTCACGCTCGTCGTCGCCTCGCTGCCGCCGGCGTATTTCTGCGGCGAGGCGCCCGCGCGGCCGGCCGAGCGCGCGCGGCTGCTGCCGCGGCTCGCCCGCAACGCGCTCGGCGTCCTGCTGATCGTGCTCGGCGCGCTGCTGTCCATCCCCGGCGTGCCCGGCCAGGGCATCCTCACCGTGCTGGCAGGCGTGATCCTCGTGGACTTTCCCGGCCGCCATCGTGTCGCGTGCGCCATCGCCGGCTGGCCCGGCGTGCTCGCCGCGATGAACGCCGCGCGCCGCCGGCTCGGCCGGTCGCCGCTCGCGCCGCCGCTTGGGGTCCGGCGGTCCCAGCGGGGCGGGCCCGCCCCACAGAACGGCGGTCGAATGCGCGGTAAGTAGCTGAGTTCACGAGCGTAACAGCGTGGCATGGACGTTGCCCCATAGAGCGGCGCAAGGAGGCAGCGCAACCATGAACGTCAAGACGATCCTCGTACCGCTCGATGGCTCGGTGCTCGCGGAGGCCGCCCTCACGCCCGCCCTGGAGACGGCGCGCGAGACCGGCGGCGCGCTGGTGCTGCTGCGTGCGGCCGAGGCCCACGCCATGCCGATGGCCGATCCCACGGAAGCCCAGGTCGAGGTGGTGCGTCAGGCCGAGGAGTACCTCGCCAACGTGCGGACGCGCGTGATCCGGGCCGGTGTCGTCAACGTGGACGTCTCGGTGTGGTACGGACCGCCGGCCGAGGCGATCGTGGAGGCCGCGCGCTTCCGGAAGGCCGATCTCATCGTCATGTCCAGCCACGGCCGCAGCGGCGTGGGCCGGCTGGTGCTCGGCAGTGTCGCGGAGTCCGTGCTGCGGGCGACCGCAGTGCCGATCCTGCTGATCCGCCCAGGCGACGCGCCGCTGGACGCGCCGTTCATGGGCGCGCCGACCGCGAAGGAGATCTCGAATGTATAGTCACAAGCGCGTGCTGGTCGCGCTGGACGGCTCGCTGTCGTCGGAGGCGGTGCTGCGCTTCGTGCTGGAGATCGCCGGCCCGCTCGACATGACGATCCTGCTCGTGCGTGTCGTCGAGCCGATCCCGCCGATCGCCTCCGACGACGCGCGCCACGTCGTGATCGAGAACGTGGATGCCCGTCGGCGTGACGCCGAGGAGTACCTGGCGCCGATCTCCGCCGCCCTGCGCGCGCAGGGCGTGGATACCGCGTGGGAGGTGCGGCGCGGCCGGCCCGACGAGGAGATCCTCGCCGCCGCCGCCGAGAGCGGCGTCGACCTCATCGCGATGGCCACCCACGGGCGCACCGGCCTCGGGCGCCTGCTGTTCGGCTCGGTGGCGGAGTCGGTGCTGCGCCACGCGCCGGTGCCGGTCTTCATGATCCGCCAGCCGGCGTCGGTCGAGAGCGTCACCCGGGAACCGGTCTACACGCGATGATCCGTCGCATCCTGCATCCGACCGACTTCTCGCGCGCCTCGGGCGCCGCGTTCGCGCGGGCGCTGGCCGAGGCCCGCGAGAACCGGGCGGAGCTGCTGATCGCGCACGTCGTGGCGCCGGTCGTGCCGGTCGCCGGTGAGGGCTACGTGTCGCCGGCGATCTACCAGCAGATGAGCGAGGCGGCCACCGCGTGGGCGCAGAAGCACCTGAATCGCCTGCTGGCCAAGGCCAAGCCGGCGCGCGTGCGGGCGCGCGGCGTGCTGCTCGACGGCGTGCCGCACGACCAGATCGTGCGGCTGGCGAAGAACCGTCGCGTGGATCTCATCGTCATCGGCACCCACGGCCGCACGGGCGTGGCCCGATTCTTCCTCGGCAGCGTCGCGGCGCGGGTGACGGCGGCGGCGCCCTGCCCGGTGCTGACCGTTCGCGGAAAGTAACCGGATGCTCGCGCTGGACACCGCGCGACTGGACGAATACCTGGCCGGCGTCTTCAACCAGCCGGTCACCGTGCTCGCGCTGCGCTCGCTCGGAGGCGCCGTCATCGACGATCCGAAGGGGTTCGGCTACGGCGTGCCGTTCGAGGTCGACTGCGAGGTCGGCGGCCGCCGGCGCGCGCTGGTGGTGAGCCGCACGCGGCCGGCCCAGGGCTTCGGCCACGACTACCCGGCCGATCGCGCCTGGCAGGCGCTCTACGGCCACGCGGCCTACAACGGCTTCCCGCGCCACGTCCGCAGCGTGGACGTCGGCTTCGTGCGCGCGGGGGGCGCGATGGTGTCGGCGGCCGACGCGGTGGACTTCTTCCAGCTCGTCGAGAAGGCCGCCGGCCACCTCTACTGGCTGGACCTCGCTCGCCTGCTCGACGGCGACCTCGACGAGCTCGACCGCCGCCGCGCCCGCGCGCTGGCCCGCTTCCTCGCCGACGCGCACCGGGTCAAGCGCGACGAGCCGACGCTCTACGCCCGCCGCATCCGCGAGCTGGTCGGTCACGGCGAGTGCGTCATGGGGATCCTCGACAGCTACCCGCATCCGTGGCCGCTGCTGCCGCCCGCCGCCTGCGAGGACCTGGAGGGCGCGTTCGTGCGCTGGCGCTGGCGGCTGCGCGACCGCGCCCACCGGCTGTCGCGCACGCACGGCGACTTTCATCCGTGGAACATCCTGTTCCGCGAGGACACCGACTTCAGCGTGCTCGACCGCAGCCGCGGCGAGTGGGGCGAGCCGGCCGACGACGTGGCAGCCCTGGCGATCAACTACGTCTTCTTCGGCCTGCGCAAGGCCGTCCGCGACGGCGGCCATGGCGTGGCCGAGCCGTTCCGCGCGCTGTTCGAGACGTTCCTCGACGTCTATCTCGAGACCAGCGGCGACGAGGAGCTGCTGGAGACGCTGCCGCCGTTTCTGGCGTTCCGGGCGCTCGTCGTCGCGCACCCGCGCTGGTATCCGGACCTGCCTGCCGCCGTCCGCAGCGCGCTCCTGAGCCTGGCGACCGGCGCCGCGGCGAGCACGCGGCTGTCGCACGCCGACCTCACGCGGCTGTTGCGAGGCGCAAGATGAGCTGGGCGATCTGGGTCACCGGTCCACCGGCCAGCGGCAAGTCCACCGTGGTGCGCGCGACCGCGCGGCGCCTGGCCGCCGACGGCGTGCCGGTCACCGTGCTGGAGCTCGACCGGCTGCGCCGGGTGCTGACGCCGACGCCGACGTACCGGCCGGCCGAGCGCGAGGTCGTCTACCGCTCGCTGGTCTTCATGGCGGTCGCGCTCACCGAGGCGGGACGGCCGGTGCTCATCGACGCCACGGCGCATCGCCGCGAGTGGCGCGACCTCGCCCGCGCCTCGATCGCCCGCTTCGCCGAGGTGCAGATCGAGTGTCCGCTCGAGGTGTGCGTCGAGCGCGAGCGCGCCCGCGCCGGCGGCCACGCGCCCCGGGGGATCTACGCGGCCGCCGGGCGGCCGGGCGCCGCCGTCCCCAGCGTGGACGTCGCCTACGAGGCCGCGCTGTCTCCGGAGCTGGTGCTCGACACCACGGCCGTGGACGCCCAGACGGCGGCGGACCGCGTCGCCGCGCTCGCGCTGTCGCTCGGCGAGCAGGGGGTCGTGACGGCGCCGCCGCGCGCCGGTGCCGTGATCTGGCTCACCGGGCCGCCCGGGAGCGGCAAGACGACGCTAGCCTCGCGCCTGGCCGACGCGCTCGAGGCCGAGGGCGTGCCCGTCACGATCCTGGAATGGGAGGCGCTGCGAGCGACGGCGCTGCCGGCGCGCTGGGCGACCGCGGCGGAGCTGGACGTCGCGCATCGCGCGCTCGCCTGCGTCGCGATGCTGCTGGCCGACGCCGGCCGCACGGTCGTCGTGGACGCCACCGCGCCGCGACGCGCCTGGCGCCAGCTGGCGCGCGCGCTGCCGGCGACGTTCGCCGAGGTGCAGCTGGTCTGCCCGGCCGACGTCTGCGCCGACCGCGAGCGCGCCGTCCGCTGGCGGCCGCGCCCGTGCGCCGAGGGCAGCGCGGTGGCGGGACCGGAATCGGCCGCCGACTACGAGTACTCGCTGAGCCCCGATCTGATCATCGACACCGCCACGCACGGAGAGTGGGCGGCGACCGAGGCCCTGATGGCGCTCGCCCGCCGGCTCCTCAGACGTCAGCCAGCCAGGGAGGAATCGGCCATGAAGGTCCGAGAGCTCATGAGCGCCAAGCCCATCACCGTCGATCCGGAGACGCCGATGCTCGAAGCCCGCCAGCGCATGGTGGACGAGCGCATCCGTCACCTGATCGTCGCCGAGGGCACCCGCGTGGTCGGCATCGTGACCGACCGGGACATCCGGCTGAACCTGCCCTCGCCGGCCACCAGCCTGTCGGTGTGGGAGATCAACTACCTGCTCGCCAAGCTGACCGTGCGCGACGTGATGACCCGCGCGGTCCTCGTGGTGGACCCCGAGCGCTCGGCCGCCGAGGCCGCGCGCATCATGATCGAGCACAAGATCAGCGCCCTGCCGGTGCTGGACGGCGATCGCCTGCTCGGCATCGTGACCGAGTCGGACTTCGTCCGCGCGCTGGCGAGGCTCGACGGCGCCGCGTGAGCCGCAAGATCCTCGTCGTCGACGACGAGCACGACCTGGCGGTCGGCTGGGAGCGCCTGCTCGTCCGCCGCGGCTGGGACGTGACCACTGTCGGCACGCTCGGCGCGGCGCGGGCGGCGCTGGACAACGGTTCCGCCCCGGCGCTGGCGATCGTGGACCGCCTGCTGCCCGACGGCGACGGCCTGGACATCGTGCGGGCGGCGCGCGCGCGCGGCACGCCCGTCATTATCGTCACCGGCCACACGACCGCGGCCAGCCGGCGGCGAACGATCGAGGAGGGCGCGGCCGGCTTCCTGGCCAAGCCGTTCGGTGGCCGCGAGCTGATCGACATGGTGCAGGCCGTCGCCGGCGAGCCCCAGGCCTGGCCTCAACGACCGCCGGCTTCGCCCGCCTAGCGCCGCCGCCGGCGGCGTGCGCCGCCGCTGGCAGGACCCTGGCAAGCTGAGCGCCCGATGACACGCCGTGCGGTTCCGCTCGAGCGACTGTCCGACACGGGCCTGGCCGGGCCCGGCCTCAGCGAGACCGCCGCGCTCGCCCGGCGCGCGCGCTACGGCACCAACGCGGTCGTCGAGGTCGTCCCCGGCGCCTGGCGCGAGTTGGCGCGCGAGACGGCGAAGGACCCGATGCTCTGGTTCTTCGCCGCCACCAGCGCGCTGTACGCGCTGGTGGGCCAGCGCACCGAGGCGCTGACGCTGCTCGTCGCCATCCTGCCGCTCGTCGTCATGGACGGGGTGCTGCATCGCCGCACCCGCGCCTCCACCGAGGGGCTGCGCAGCCGGCTGGCGGCCGAGGCCGTGGTCGTGCGCGACGGCGTCGAGCGCGCGGTGCCAGCGCTCGATCTGGTTCCGGGCGACCTGGTGAGCGTCGGCCCCGGCGAGCCGTTCCCGGCCGACGGCCTCGTCGTCGAGACCGCGGGCGCCCAGGTGGACGAGTCCACGCTCACCGGCGAGGCCTACCCCGTCGGCAAGCGCGCGCTGAGCGTGCTGGCCGGCGCGCCCGAGCCCGCCGTCGACCACGCGCACTGGGCCCTCGCTGGCACGCGCCTGCTCACCGGGCGCGCGCGCGTGCGCGTCGTCTTCACCGGCGGCGAGACGCTCTACGGCGAGATCGTGCGCTCGGCCCGCACCGGCGCCCGCGCGCGCACGCCGCTGCAGCACGCGATCCAGCGCCTGGTCGAGCGGCTGGTCGTCATGGCGGCGCTGTTCTGCGTCGTGCTGGCCGGCGTGCGGCTGGCCCAGGGCCACGGCTGGCTCGACGCGCTCGTGAGCGCGGTGACGCTGGCCGCCGCGGCGATCCCCGAGGAGTTCCCGGTGGTGTTCACGATCTTCCTCGCCGTCGGCGTCTACCGGCTGGCCCGGCGCGACGCGCTCGTCCGCCGCGCGGTCTCGGTGGAGAACATCGGCCGCGTGACGGCGATCTGCTCGGACAAGACGGGCACGATCACCGAGGGCCGCCTGCGCCTGGCGGTGCCGGTGCCGGCCGC
>DASSLH010000190.1:0-3260 GCA_035689625.1 Candidatus Methylomirabilota bacterium
GCCGGCCGCCGCGCCCGGGGCGGCCATCGCCACCGGCGCCGCCGCCGACACGCCCCACTTCTCCTGCAGCAGCTTGGAGAGCTGGGCCGCCTCCAGCAGCGACAGCTTGTCGAGTTGCTCCGCGATCTCTTCGACGTTGGCCATGGTCCGAAATCTCCTTGTATGTGCCGTCGGAAGGGCCTTCGCCCGCGACGGTCGGGCGGCTTACCCGCCAGCCGAATTCTGCTGCTTGCCGCGCTGCTCGAGGACGTACACGAGGTCCCGCTGGGGCGCCTGCAGCAGGCCGACCAGCTGGGCCAGCGGCCCGGTGAGGGTGCCGACGATCTGCGCGCGGATCGTCTCCCGCGACGGCAGGTCGGCCAGCGCCTTGAGGCCGTTGGGCGGCAGCACCTGCCCGTCCACGAAACCGGCCTTGATGACGAGCGCCTGGTTGGTCCTGGCGAAGGTGTGCACCGCCTTGGCGACGCTGACCGGGTCGCCCTTGCCGATGATCAGGCCGGTCGGCCCCTTCAGGTCGGCGTTGAGCCCGGCCAGGCTCGAGGAGCCGATGGCCAGGCGCGCCAGGCGGTTCTTCACGATCTTGTACTCGGCCGACACCGCCTTGAGCTGCTTGCGGAAGTCGGAGAGCTGCTGCACGGTGAGGCCGCGGTACTCGGCGAGCATCACCGTCTTCACGCCGTCCAGGCGCGATTTCAGATCTTCGACCGTCTCGACCTTCTCGTGCGTGGGCATCAGGCCGTCGCCTTCTTGAAGAGGTTGGCGATCGCCTGGGCGTCGATCGGCACGCCCGGGCTCATCGTGCTGGAGACCGTGAGCGACTTCAGATAGACGCCCTTGGAGGCGGCCGGCTTGGCGCGCACGATGGCCTCGATCAGCGCCATCGCGTTGTCGCGCAGGTTCTGCTCGCTGAACGAGCGCTTGCCGACCGGCGTGTGGATGTTGCCGGCCTTGTCCACGCGGAACTCGATCTTGCCGGCCTTGGCCTCGCGCACCGCGCGTCCGATGTCGAACGTCACCGTGCCGAGCTTGGGGTTGGGCATCAGGCCGCGGGGCCCGAGCACCTTGCCGAGCCGTCCGACCTGGCCCATGAGGTCCGGCGTGGCGATCGTGGTGTCGAAGTCCATGAAGCCGCCCTGGACCTTCTCCACGAGGTCCTCGGCGCCGACCACGTCGGCCCCGGCCTCGCGCGCCTCGCGCTCCTTGTCGCCCTTGGCGAAGACCGCCACCCGCACCGTCTTGCCGATGCCGTGCGGCAGCACGACGGCGCCGCGCACCATCTGGTCGGCGTGCTTGGGATCGACGCCCAGGCGGAACGAGAGGTCTACCGACTCGTCGAACTTCGCGCCCGGCATCGCCTTGAGGACGCCGATCGCCTCCTCCAGCGAGTACGGCTTGTCGGGGGCGATCTTCGCCGCCGCGGTGTCGTAACGCTTGCTCACCATCGTCGCCATGTCGCTCTCCTCGACTCCTAGACGACTTCGATGCCCATGCTGCGGGCGGTGCCTTCGATGATCCGCATCGCGGCGTCGACGTTGTCGGTGTTCAGGTCCACCAGCTTGGTCTGGGCGATCTCCTTGACCTGCTGGCGCGTGACCTTGCCGATCTTGTCCTTGTGGGGGATCGCCGACGCCTTGGCGATGCCGGCCGCCCGCTTGAGCAGCACCGCGGCCGGCGGCGTCTTCACCACGAAGGTGAAGGACCGGTCCTGGTAGATGCTCACGACCACGGGCAGGATCAGGCCCTCTTCCTTCCCGGTCTGCGCGTTGAAGCCCTTGCAGAACTCCATGATGTTGACGCCGTGCTGGCCCAGCGCGGGACCGACGGGCGGCGAGGGGTTGGCCTTGCCGGCCGGGATCTGCAGCTTGACGACCGCCTGCAGCTTCTTCATAGCGGCCGCACCTGGCGCGCGTCGAGCTCCACGCGCGTCGGCTGGCCGTAGACCGGCACGATCAGGCGCATGCGGCCCGCGCCCAGCGCCGCCTCCACGAGAGCCTCCAGCCCGCGGTAGGGGCCGTCGGCGATGCGCACCTTGTCACCGCGCTCGAACACGATCGGCGTGCTCACTAGAGTCGCTCCACCTGGTAGTACTCGAGCTCGACCGGCGTGGGCCGGCCAAACACCGGCACCACCACCTTCATCCGCCCGCGCTCGGGGTTGATGTCCTCGACCGTGCCCTGGAAGTTGACGAACGGCCCGTCGATGACCCGGACCTTGTCGCCGCGCTGGAACACCGACTTGGGCTTGGGCTTCTCGGCGCCCGCCTCCATGTTCCGCATGATCTCGTCGACCTGCTCGGGCGGCAGCGCGACCGGCCGGGCGCCCGAGCCGACGAAGCCGGTCACCTTGGGCGTCGAGCGCACCAGGTGCCAGGTGTCGTCGGTCAGCTCCATCTCGACCAGCACGTACCCGGGGAAGAACTTCTGCTCGGTCTCGCGCTTCTGCTTGTTGCGCACCTCCACGACCTTCTCGGTCGGGACGAGCACGCGGGTGATCTTCTCGCCCATGCCGAAGATCTTGGCGCGCGACTGGATCGCCTCCGCGACCTTGTTCTCGAAGCCCGAGTACGTATGGACGACGAACCACTGCTTGCTCGTCGTCGTCGCTTCCCCGCTCATCTCAAATTCCTTTCCGCCCGCCGCTCAACAGCCACTCGACCGCCCGCGCCAGCACGATGTCGACCGCGCCCAGGAACAGCGCGAGCACGACGGTGACCACGATCACGACGACCGTGGAGTTCACCAGCTCCTGCCGGCTCGGCCACGTCACCTTGCGGAACTCGACCAGCACTTCCTGGACGAATTCCCTGAGCTTCGTCAGCGCCTGCATCCGCCGCCTCGCCTCTCCTCCACGGTCAGTGGCAGGGGTGGAGGGATTCGAACCCCCATCCCCCGGATTTGGAGTCCGGTGCTCTAGCCGTTAGAGCTACACCCCTATCGCCGACGCCTACTTCGTCTCCTTGTGCGGCGTGTGCTTCCGGCACCACTTGCAGTACTTCTTGAGCTCCATCCGGTCGGGATGCGTGCGGCGGTTCTTCGTCGTCGAGTAGTTCCGCCGCTGGCACGTTCCGCACGCGAGCGAAATGATGTCGCGCATCGCGCTAGTCCGTGATCTCGGTCACCACGCCGGCGCCCACCGTGCGGCCGCCCTCGCGGATCGCGAACCGCAGCTCCTTCTCCATCGCGATCGGCGTGATCAGCTCGATCGCCATCGTCACGTTGTCCCCCGGCATCACCATCTCCACGCCCTGCGGCAGCGTGCAC
>DASSLH010000191.1:0-2353 GCA_035689625.1 Candidatus Methylomirabilota bacterium
ATCGTACTCGATCCCCGCCACCCGGGCCGGGATGCCGGCCTTGTCGCGCCGGAAGTCGACCTCGCGCAGCATGCGCTTGGCCCCGCCGCCCCGGTGGCGCACGGTGATGCGCCCGTAGGCGTTGCGGCCGTTGGTGCGCCGTTTGGGCGCCAGCAGGCTCTTCTCCGGCTCCTTCTTGGTGATCTCCTCGTACGTGACGTACGTGAGATAGCGGCGGGCGGCCGACGTCGGCTTGACGGTGCGGATGCCCATCGCCTCAGGCCCCCTCGACGAGATCGATCTTGTGGCCGGGCGCCAGCGTCACCACCGCCTTCTTCCAGTCGGCCCGTCGACCGGCGAAGCGGCCCATCCGCTTGAGCTTGCCCTCGTAGGACGCGGTGCGGACGGCGGTGACCTTGACGTTGAAGACGCGCTCGACCGCGGCGCGGATCTCCACCTTGTTGGCGTCGGGACGCACCTTGAAGGCGACGGTGTTCAGCGTCTCCTTCTGCTGCATCGTCTTCTCGGTCATCAGCGGCCGGATGAGCACCTCGCGCACGTCTCTCATGACGCCAGCGCCTCCTCCAGCGCCGTGAGCGCGGCGCGCTCGAACACGATCTGCCGCGCGCGCAGCAGCTGGTAGACCGACACGTGGGCGGGATCCTCGACGGTCAGCCACGACACGTTGCGGCTGGCCCGCAGCAGCGGCTCGCCGAGGGCGGCCACCACCACGACGGTCGGTGTCGCCGTCAGGCCGAGCTGCCGCAGCCCGGCCACCAGCGCCTTGGTCTTGCCATCGGTGCTCACGCTCTCGACCACGCGCAGCCGCTCGTCGGCCAGCGCGGCGCCGATCGCCTCGCGCAGCGCCTCGCGGCGCATCGCGCGCGGCATGGCCTTGTCGTAGGAGCGCGGGGTGGGGCCGAACGGCTTGCCGCCACCCTTCCACTGCGTGGCCCGGATGCTGCCCTGGCGGGCGCGGCCGGTGCCCTTCTGCTTCCACGGCTTCCTGCCGCCGCCCGACACCTCGCTGCGGCCCTTGGTGTCGTGGGTGCCGACGCGGCGGTCGGCCAGCTCGCGGACCAGCGCCTGGTGCAGCAGCGGGCCCTTGATCTCGGCGCCGAAGACGTCGGCCCGCAGCTCGAGCGTGCCGGCCTGCTTCCCCTGGGCGTCCAGGACGCGTACGGTCGGCATCATTTCTTGTCCGCGGCTTTCGCCTGCTGTTGCTTCGTGGTCTTGACCGACTTGCGGATCATCACCAGCGCGCCGTTGGCGCCGGGCACGGCGCCCCGCACCAGCACCAGGTTCTGCTCGGGCATCACGCGCACGACGGTGAGGTTGAGCACCGTGCGCTGCACGCCGCCCATGCGTCCCGGCAGCCGGTGGCCCGGCCAGACCCGCGAGGGATCCGACGAGGCGCCGATGGAGCCCGGCGCGCGGTGGAACATCGAGCCGTGGGTCGCGTCACCGCCGTACCAGCCGTGGCGCTTGACGCCGCCCTGGAAGCCCTTGCCCTTGGTCACGCTGACGACGTCCACCAGCTCGCCCGGCGTGAACAACTCGGCGGTGAGCGCCTGGCCGACCTGGTAGGCCGCCGCCTGGTCGGGCTTCTCCAGCCGGATCTCGCGCACGACGCGCATCGGCGAGAGGTTGGCCTTCTTGAACGCGCCGGCCGCCGGCTTGGAGACGTTCTTGGTCTTGGCCTCGAAGCCCAGCTGCAGGGCGTCGTAGCCGTGGCGGTCGCGCGTGCGCACGCCCAGCACCGTGCACGGCCCCGCCTGCAGCACGGTGACCGGCACGTGGTTGCCGTCGTCGGCGAAGACCTGGGTCATGCCGACCTTGCGCCCGATGAGTCCTTCTTTTCTCGCCATGGTGCGTCTCTTGGGTCCTTAGAGCTTGATCTCGACGTCGACGCCCGCCGGCAAGTCGAGCTTCATGAGCGAGTCGACGGTCTGGGGCGTCGGGTCGACGATGTCGAGCAGGCGCTTGTGCGTGCGCATCTCGAACTGCTCGCGCGAGGTCTTGTCCACGTGCGGCGAGCGCAGCACCGTCCACCGGTTGATGATCGTCGGCAGCAGCACCGGCCCCGCCACGCGGGCGCCGGTGCGCCGGACCGTCTCCACGATCTCCTTGACCGACCGATCCAGGAGGTGATGATCGTAGGCCTTCAGGCGAATGCGAATCTTCTGGTCGGCGGTCAGGGTCACCATGGTCCTACTCAGTGATCTCGACGACGACGCCGGCGCCCACCGTGCGGCCGCCCTCGCGGATCGCGAACCGCAGCTCCTTCTCCATCGCGATCGGCGTGATCAGCTCGATCGCCATCGTCACGTTGTCCCCCGGCATCACCATCTCCACGCCCTGCGGCAGCGTGCAC
>DASSLH010000192.1:0-3696 GCA_035689625.1 Candidatus Methylomirabilota bacterium
CCGAGACGCTCCCGGTTCCCCGCGCGCTGGCGCGCGTGCTGGCCGCCGACGTGCAGGCGCCGTTCGACGTGCCGCCGGCCGACAACTCCGCGGTGGACGGCTACGCGGTCGGCAGCGGCGACATCCCCGGCGAGGGCGCGCGCGAGCTGCGCGTCGTCGGCGATCTCGCCGCCGGCGGCGTGTTCGCCGGCACGCTGCGGGCGGGCCAGGCGCTGCGCATCATGACCGGCGCGCCCATGCCGGCCGGCGCCGACACGGTCTATCCTCAGGAGATCGTCCAGCGCCGCGACGACCGCGTGAGCGTCGGTCCGCTCGCCAAGGGCGTCAACGTGCGCGCGCGCGGCGAGGACGTGGCGGCCGGTGACATCGTCATCGAGGCCGGCAGCCTGCTGCGCCCGCAGGAGATCGGCCTCATCACCTCGCTCGGCATCTGGCAGGTCGAGGCGCATCGCCGCCCGCGCGTGGCGCTGCTGTCCACCGGCGACGAGGTGGCCGAGCCCGGCACGCCGCGGCGCCCCGGCCAGATCTACGACGCGAATCGCTTCGCGCTGCGCGGCTCGGTCGAGCAGTGCGGCGGCGAGGTGCTCGACCTCGGCATCGTCCCCGACGTGCGTGACACGCTCAGCGCCCGGCTGAGCGAGGCGGCCGCCATGGCCGACGTGGTGCTCACCTCGGGCGGCGTCTCCGTCGGCGTCTACGATCTCGTCAAGGACGTGCTGGCCGAGCTGGGCACGATCGATTTCTGGCAGGTCGCGATGCAGCCAGGCCGCCCGCTGGCCTTCGGGCGCCTGGGCGGCGCCACGTTCTTCGGACTGCCGGGCAATCCGGTGGCCTCGCTGCTGGCCTTCATGCTCTTCGTGCGCCCGGCGCTCTACAAGCTGGCCGGCCGACGCCGACTGCTCCCGCCGGCCTGGCAGGCGCGCACGCTCGAGCGGCTGCCCAAGAAGACCGGGCGCCGCGAGTTCAAGCGCGGCGTGCTGGCGTTCCGCGACGGCGGCTGGGAGGTGCGCAGCACCGGGCCCCAGGGCTCCGGCATCCTGTCCTCGATGGTGGCCGGCAACTGCCTCATCGTGCTCGAGGAGGAGCGCGGCGACGTCGCCGCCGGCGAGCTCGTCACCGTCGAGCCGTTCACCGACCCGTTCTAGCCATGGCCCGGCGCATCGAGGTCGGGCTCGTGGACCGCGTGAAACACGACGTGCGCGACCTGCTGCGCGACGCCGCGCGCCGGCTGCCCCACCTGGCCTACGCGGACTGCCGCCTCGAGGTCGCCGAGGGGAAGTTCGCCGTCGCCGAGAACGGCGAGAGCAAGTCCGCCGGCGACGATTACGGATTGGCCGCCGGCCTGCGCGTGCTGGCCGGCGACCGCATGGTCGCGCCTGGCTGGATCGGCCTGACGCTCGGCACCGCCGACGTGGACGAGCTGCCGCGCCGCCTGCGCGAGGCGCTCGAGCGCGCGCATCGCCGCGCGCTGGTGAACGCCGAGCACAAGGCGGCCGCCCGCGAGAAGTTCGGGCCGCTCGGCGACGCGCTGGCCGACACGCGCCTGCATCCGGTCACCGTGCGCGAGGACACGGTGCCGGCCGTCTACGAGATCGACCCGCGCGCGGTGCCGCTGGGCGAGATGGTGACGTTCACGACCGACGTCTCGCGCCGGGTGGCCGCCGTGGACCCCGCCGTCCGGCACAACTACGTCTCCACGCTGACCCAGCTGGCGCGCGAGCTGTTCGCCTCCAGCGAGGGCGCGCTGATCGACCAGTCCTTCGCGCTCACGCAGGGCATGTGCTACGTCGTCGGCGTCGCCGGCGAGGTGAGCCAGGACCTCTACGACGTGCTCGGCCACCAGCGCGGCTGGGAGATCCTCACGGACGGCGTGCGCGAGCCGCTGCTCGGTTTTCCCCCGTTCGTCGACTTCTCGCTGGCGCTGGCGCGCGAGAGCGTCGAGCTGGCCCGCGCGCCCGCCCTGCCGACCGGCGAGCGGGAGGAGGTCGTCGTCACCGACCCCCACTACAACACGCTGCTCTCCCACGAGATCGTGGGCCACCCGGTCGAGCTGGACCGCGCGCTCAAGATGGAGACCGCCTACGCTGGCCGCTCCTGGCTGCTGGCCGGGCTCGACGCGCACCAGGTCGGCCGCCGCGTCGCCTCACCGCTGGTCAGCGCCTACTCCGATCCCTCGCTGCCCGGCTACGGCCACTACGTCTACGACCACGAGGGCACGCCGGCCCGGCGCGTCGTGCACATCGATCGCGGCGTGTTCGCCGGCTTCATGAACAGCCGGCAGACGGCGGCGATCTTCGGCGGCGCCCCCAACGGGCACTTCAAGGCGACCGACGCGGCGCTGGTGCCGCTGATCCGCATGTCGAACACCGTGTTCGCCGCCGGCGAGCGCGATCCCGCCGACATCGTGGGCGAGGTCGAGCGCGGCTGGTACCTGGTCGGGCACCGCACGCCATCCATCGCCGAGAGCCGCGAGAACTTCCGGATCTCGGCGCGCAAGGTCTACGAGATCCGCAACGGCGCGCTGGGCCGCCTCTATCGCGACGGCGGCATCATGGCCGACAGCCGCGACTACCTCATGAACGTGGACGCCGTGGGCGCCGACTTCCGGCTCTATCCCATCCCCAACTGCGGCAAGGGCCAGCCGATGCAGAGCAAGAAGCTCGGCAACGGCGGCCCCACGATGCGCAGCCGCGCGCGGCTGGCGGGAGCCTGACGTGCGCGGCCTCCTCGCACTGGCCGTGACGGCCTCCATCCTGTTAGTGGGCGCCGCCCCGGCGGCCCCGCCCGACGCGCCGGTGAGCTACATCCAGGTGGACGAGCTGAAGGCGCTGGTGGACGCCGGCCGCCGCGTGGATCTCATCGACGTGCGGCACTGGGACTCCTACGTCGAGATGCACATCAAGGGCGCGCGCTCGATGCCGCTGCGGGTCATCGAGGAGCGCGCGCCGAAGGAGATCTCGCGGACCGGGCTCGTCGTCTTCTACTGAACCTGCCCCCACGCCCTGGCCCGGGGGGCCAGCAACATCCTGTACACGATGGGCTGGCGCAACCACCGCGTCCTCGAGGAGGGCTTGCCCGGCTGGCACGCCAAGGGCTATCCCGTCGAGGGCACGAACGTCTCGGGCGAGCCCAAGCACTAGCATGCCGGGCACGGCCGAGCTGGCGCGCGCGGCCCAGGCCGCCTTCGAGCTGGCGCGCGCCCAGCCCGACATCCGCGAGGTCGAGGTCTTCGTCGCCGCCAACGGCACGCTGCTCACGCGGCTGAACTACACCTCGCACATCCCCTGCAACGGCGTCGAGGAGCCGAAGTCCGTCGAGTCGTACGGGATCGGCGTGCAGATCGTGCTCGACGGCCCCGGCGGCCCTCGCCTGGGCTTCGGCAGCGAGCCGAGCGACCTCGGCGCGGCGGGCGCCGAGCGGGCGCTGGCCAAGGCGCGCCAGGCGGCGGTGGCCGATCCCGAGTTCGTGTCGCTGCCGAGGCCCGGCGGCCAGACGCGCACGCTGGTGGACTACGACGACCCCGAGCTGATGACGATCGACGACGACCGCCTCGTCGAGTGCGGCTGGACGATCGTCAACGGCGCGCTGCGCACGTTCCTGGCCTCCTCGCGGCTGGCCGGGCTGGCCGGCAGCGATGCCGCGCTGCGCGCGCTCGGCCTCATCGTCGGCGGCGACGTGACCATCCTTCAAGAGCGC
>DASSLH010000193.1:0-3239 GCA_035689625.1 Candidatus Methylomirabilota bacterium
TGACGTGGACGCCGAAGATCCCGGTGCCGGCGGCGGCCGCGACGTCCCCCGCCGCCGACTGAGCGCTACGCCGTCGCCGCCTTGAGGTCGTCGAGCTGGCGACGCACGCCGGCGATCATCGAGGCCAGGTCCGAGGTCAGCATCACGAGGTCGAAGCCGCGCTTGACGGCGCCCGCCGCGAACGCCGCGCTCGCGCAGTGCATGCACGCCTTCTTGCCGTGCTTGTGGGCGACGTCGCGGATCTTGTCGCAGGTCGCCATGTGCACGGGATCGGGATTGTCGGGTCGCGGGCTCTGGCCGATGGCGAACGCCAGGTCGGAGGGCCCGATGTAGATCGCGTCCAGGCCCGGCGTGGCGCAGATCGCGTCGAGGTTGGCCAGGCCCTCCTTCGTCTCCACCATGCCGAGCACGACGATCTCGTCGTTGGCCTTGGCCACGTAGTCGCTGCCGCCGTAGTGCACGGCCCGCACCGGCCCCGACGAGCGCATGCCGACCGGCGGGTAGCGGCAGGCGGCCACCGCCCGGGCGGCGTCCTCGGCCGTGTTGATCAGCGGCACCAGGATGCCGTAGGCGCCGAGGTCGAGGGCCTTCATGATCGCGGCCGCGTCGTTGCCGGCCACGCGCACGACCGGCACCGTGTCGGTCTGCGAGATGGCCTGCAGCATCGGCCACAGGTTGGCCATGTCGGTGAGGCCGTGCTGCATGTCCACCACGAGCGCGTCGAAGCCCTGGCGCGCCATCACCTCGGCGGTGAACGCGTTGGAGACCGACAGCCAGCCCATCGTCACGCACCTGTTCTCGCGCCACAGCTGCTTGATCCGGTTCGGTCTCATCGCTCTTCCCCTCGCTCGTCGTGAGTGCCGGAAGCGTAGCACGCCTTGGAGGCCCCGGCCGTCCGGGCTATTCTACGTCGCCGGGAGGACGCCGATGCTCGACACGCCGTTCCGCTCCGCGCGCCGCCTCGCCGCCGATATCCGCCGCAAGAAGCTCGGCTGCCTGGAGCTGCTCGACCTGTACCTGGCGCGCGTGGACAAGTACGACGGGCGCCTGAACGCCATCGTCGTGCGCGACTTCGAACGCGCGCGGGCCCGGGCGCGGACCGCCGATCGCGCGCTGGCCCGCGGCCAGGCCTGGGGCCCGCTGCACGGGCTGCCGATGACGGTGAAGGAGTCGTACGACGTCGCTGGCCTGCCGACGACATGGGGCGTGCCGGCCTACCGGGACCACGTCGCGGCGAAGAACGCGGTGGTCGTCGAGCGGCTGCTCGGCGCCGGCGCGGTGATCTTCGGCAAGACGAACGTGCCGCTGTTCCTGGCCGACTGGCAGACGTTCAACGCCATCTACGGCACGACCAACAATCCCTGGGACCTCACGCGCGCGCCCGGCGGCTCCTCGGGCGGCTCGGCCGCCGCGCTGGCGGCCGGGCTCACCGCGCTGGAGGCAGGCAGCGACATCGGCTCCTCGATCCGCAACCCGGCGCACTTCTGCGGCGTCTACGGCCACAAGCCCACCTGGGGCATCGTGCCGCGCCGCGGCCAGGCGCTGCCGTGGCAGACGGCGCCGGTGGACATCGACGTCGTCGGGCCGCTGGCGCGCACGGCCGACGACCTCGCGCTGGCGCTGTCCGTCATCGCCGGGCCCGAGGAGGTCGAGGCGGCCGGCTGGCAGCTGCGCCTGCGCGCGCCGCGGCAGCGGCGGCTGCGCGACTTCCGCGTCGCCCTGATGCTGGACGCGCCCGGCATCGCCGTCGATCGCGAGGTGCAGGACCGCCTGCAGGCGCTCGGCGACTTCCTGGGGCGGCAGCGCGCGAAGGTGGACGACCACGCGCGGCCCGACGTGGACGCGCGCGAGGCGTTCCGGATCTACGTGCGGCTGCTGCGGGCGGCGACGTCCGACCGCCAGAGCGACGCCGAGTTCGACAAGAACGTGGCGCTGGCCCGCGGCCTGGCGCCCGACGACGACAGCTACTATGCGCGGGCGACGCGCGCCGCCGTGCTCTCGCACCGCGACTGGCTGGCGGCCAACGAGGCGCGGCACCGCATGCGGCTGGCGTGGGCGGCGTTCTTCACCCGGTACGACCTGCTGCTCTGCCCGGTCGCCAGCACGGCGGCGTTCCCGCACGACCAGGCCGGCCAGCGCCACGAGCGCACGCTGCCCGTCAACGGCGTGCGCGTGCCGGTGACCGAGCATCTCTTCTGGGCGGGCTACTCGGGCATGGCCTCCCTGCCCTCGACGGCGGCGCCCTGCGGCTTCACGCCGGGCGGGCTGCCCGTGGGCGTGCAGATCGTCGGCCCGCAGTACGGAGACCTCACGTGCCTGGCCTTCGCGCGGCTGCTGGAGCGCGAGTTCCAGGCCTTCGTGCCGCCGCCCGGCTTCGCGTCCTGACCTCCCTCTCGCTGTTCTGGTGCGCGCGGGTGCTGTCCACGCTCGCGCTGCAGATGCAGACCGTCGCGGTGGGCTGGCAGCTCTACAGCCTCACCGGCCGCGCGCTCGACCTCGGGCTCGTCGGCCTCGCGCAGTTCCTGCCGACGATCGTGCTCACGCTGCTCGTCGGCCACGTGGCCGACCGCTACGACCGGCGCCGCGTCGTCATCGCCTGCGAGCTGGCCCAGGCCGCCGTCGGCGCCGCGCTCGCGCTCGGCAGCGCCGGCGGCTGGCTCGGCCGCGGCGGCATCCTGGCGCTGCTCGCCGTGCTGGGCGCCGCGCGCGCGTTCGAGAATCCCACGCGCACCGCGCTGCTGCCCGGGCTGGTGCCGCCGGGCGCGCTGCCGCGCGCGATCGCCGGCGTGACCTCCGCCGGCCAGGCCGCGCGCATCGCCGGCCCTGCGCTCGGCGGCCTGCTCTACGGCCTCGGCGCCGTGCCCGCCTACGCCACCGTCACCGCGCTCTACCTCGCCGGCGCCGTCCTCTTCGCGCTGCTGCGCGGCGTGCGCGCCGAGCGCGCGCGCGACGAGATCACCGCCGTGTCCGTGTTCTCCGGCATCGCCTTCATCGTGCGGCGCCGGCTGCTGCTCGGTGTGATGTCGCTCGACCTGTTCGCGGTGCTGCTGGGCGGGGCCACCGCGCTGCTGCCGATCTACGCGCGCGACATCCTGGGCATTGGGCCGGGGGGCCTCGGCCTGCTGCGCGCGGCGCCGGCGGTCGGCGCGCTGGCCATGTCGGTGCTGCTCGCGCGCCGGCCGGTCGAGCGCGAGGCGGGGTCGGCGCTGTTCGCCGGCGTGCTGACCTACGGCGCCGCC
>DASSLH010000194.1:0-10374 GCA_035689625.1 Candidatus Methylomirabilota bacterium
GTAGCGCCGCCAGCGCCTCGCGCGACAGCGTCAGCGCGTGCTCGTCGGCCACGGCGAGGCGGTCGAGCTCGACGGCCGCCGCGTGGTCCAGCGCGTGCACGGTCTCGCGAGCCAGGCGCGCGACGCGCGCCAGCGAGGGGACGACGTCGGGCCCGCAGCAGGCGGCCAGCAGCGGCAGCAGCTCGTGGCGGATCCGGTTGCGCAGGAACTTCGGATCGCGGTTGGTCGGGTCCTCGACCCAGGCGACGCCGGCCTCCCGCAGCATCCGCCGCAGCGCGTCCCGGCGCAGCCCGATCAGCGGCCGGATGATGCGGCCGCGCACCGGCGGGATCGCGGCCAGCCCGCGCACGCCGGCGCCGCCCAGCACGCGCATGAGCACGGTCTCGGCCTGGTCGTCGGCGGTGTGGCCGACGGCGATGCGCGCGGCGCCGACGCGATCGGCGCTCGCCTCCAGCGCCTCGTAGCGGGCCGCCCGCGCGGCCGCCTCCACCGAGCCGGCGCCCACGCGCACGCGGGCGACGTCGACCTCCACGCCCAGGCGCGCGCCGAGCGCGCGCACGAGCCCGGCGTCGGCGGCGGAGTCCGGGCGCAGGCCGTGATCGACGTGCAAGACGTGCAGACGCAGCCGCCAGGCGGGTGCGAGGGCGTGGAGGAGGTGGAGCAGCGCGACGGAATCGGCGCCGCCGGAGACGGCGACCAGCACGGTCTCGCCGCCGGCGAGCATCGCGTGGCGGCGCAGGGTGCGCTCGACGGCGTGGGTCAGGCCCACGCTAGCCTCCCTGCAGCCCGACCCAGACCTCGCCGTCCTCGAAGTGCTCCTTCTTCCAGACGGGCACGGTGCGCTTGAGCGTGTCGATCGCGTAGCGACAGGCCTCGAAGGCCTCGCCGCGGTGCGCCGACGACACGGCGATGAGCACGGACGACTCGCCGATCTCCAGCCGCCCGATGCGATGCAGCATCGCCACGCGGCGCACGCCCGGCCACCGCGCGCGGATGGCGGCGCCGATCTCGCGCAGCTTGGCCTCGGCCATCGGCGCGTGCGCCTCGTACTCGAGAAACTTCACCGGCCGGCCGCCGGTCTCGTTGCGGACGACGCCCGAGAAGATCACGACGCCGCCGGCGCCCGGCTCGTCCACCTGCGCGGCGATCGCATCGGGCGACAGCGGGTGGCCGACGACGGCGAAGATATCGTTCATAGGCCACCGCTCACTGGCGGGAACAGCAGCAGCTCGTCGCCGGGCTTCAGGCGGTGGTCGGCCTCGACGTAGTCGTGGCCCACGGCGAACAGCGTGAAGGGCCGATATGGGGCGAGCTCGGGGTGGCGGGCGACGACCGCCGACCAGGCGGCCTCGACGGTGTCGTCACCCTCGGGAAGCTCGAGGTCCACCTGCTCCCGCCCGGCGGCTTCACGATACCGGGCGAACAGGTGGACCCGGACATGCACGACGAGGTCTTAGAAGCGGTGGGACTGGCCGCAGCCGCAGCTCGACTTCACGTTCGGGTTCTCGATCTTGAACCCGGCGCCCATCATGTTGTTCTCGACGTAGTCGATGTTGCTGCCGCTCAGGTACGGCGCGCTGTGCTGGTCGACGTACAGCTTGATGCCGTGCTGCTCGAGGACGGTGTCACCCTCGGCCTGCTGATCCTCCCAGCCGAGCTCGTACGACATGCCGGAGCAGCCGCCGCCGACGATGCGGATGCGCAGCCCCCACTCGGGCTTGCCCTCCTCGAGCCGGAGGTCGGAAACCTTCTTGGCGGCCGTCTCACTCAGCGTGACCATGCGAACCTCCCGTGGATGCTCCGCAAAATGCTTCACTCGAATGGTATCACAGGATGCCACCCGCGGGCAGCAGCGTCAGCTCCTCCAGCGAGGCCTGCGGCGGTAGCGTGGCCATCAGCACCGCCGCCCGCGCCACGTCCTCGGGCCGCAGCATCTTGTCCCGCGGCGGCGAGGCCCCCATGGCGTCCCAGATCGGCGTGTCCACGGCGCCCGGCACCAGCACACCGACGCGGACGCCGTGCGGCCGCAGCTCCTCGGCCAGCACCCGCGAGAAGCCCTCCACCGCCGCCTTGCTCGCGGTGTAGACGGCGCTGCCCGGCAGCGCGCGCTTGGTGGCGATGGACGAGAGGTTGAGGACGAGGCCGGCGCGCTGGCGCACCATCGTCGGCAGGACCGCGCGGCAGCACACCATCACCGCCCGGAGGTTGAGCGCGAGCATGCCGTCCCAGTCGGCGGGCTTGCTGTCGGCGACCGGGCCGAACGCCGCGGTGCCCGCCGAGGTCACCAGGATGTCGAGCCGGCCCAGGTCGGTCAGCACCTGCTCGACCAGCGCGTCCACCGCGCCGTCCTGCGTCACGTCGGTCGGAATGGCCAGCGCGCGGCCGTGCTGGCGCTCGCGGATCTCGGCGGCCACGCTCGCCAGATCGGCGCGCGAGCGCGAGGCCAGCGCCACCGCGGCGCCCTCGGCCGCGAACGCGATGGCGATCGCGCGGCCGATGCCGCGGCCCGCCCCGGTGACGATCGCGACCTTGCCGTCCAGCGCCTGGCTCAAATCTGCAGCCCCCGTCCGGCCTTGATGAGCTCCATGAACTCCGCGCGCGTCTCCGGCCGGTCACGGAACGCGCCGAGCATCGCCGACGTCACCGCCTTGGAGTTCTGCTTCTCGACGCCGCGCATGAGCATGCAGAGGTGGATCGCCTCCATGACCACCGCCACGCCGCGCGGTTGCAGCACCTCGTTGAGCGTGGTGGCGATCTGCGTGGTCAGCCGCTCCTGCACCTGCAGCCGTCGGGCGAACATGTCCACCAGCCGCGGGATCTTCGACAGCCCGACGATCTTCTTGCGCGGCATGTACGCCACGTGGCACTTGCCGATGAAGGGAAGCACGTGATGCTCACACACGGAGAATACGTCGATGTCCTTCACGACGACCATCTCATCGTACTCCTCGACGAAGAGGGCGTCGTTGAGGATCTCGCGGGGATCCTTGGCGTAGCCGGACGTCAGATACCGCAGCGCGGCGGCCACCCGCGCGGGCGTGCGCTCCAGCCCTTCGCGGTGGACGTCCTCGCCGAGCTCCTTGAGGATCTGCTCCACCGGCCGCTCGATCGGGTCGCGATCCGGCATCAGTCCGCCTCCCCGTCCCGGTACTCGAACCGGTTCTTCGCCGTCTCCTGCACGACCACGCGCCGCAGCGGCACGCCGGGCAGCGCGCCGGCCAGCGTCGTCCAGAACGCGCGCGCCAGCCCCTCGCCGGTCGTGATCACGCCGGCCAGCGCGGGCGCCTCCTCCAGCCGGTGATGATCCACCTGCTCGATGATCTCGCGCGACACCGTGCGGTCGAGCGCCTCGAGGTCCACCGCCATCCCGGTGAGGCGATCGGGCACGCCGGCCACCGTCACCTCGAGATAGTAGTTGTGGCCGTGCGGCCGCGCGCACGGCCCGTACAGCGCCGCGTTGTCCTCCGCGCTCAGGCGCGGATCCTCCAGGCAGTGCGCCGCGCTGAAGTGGTAGACGCGCGTGACCTCGACGGTCGCGGCCATGTCAGGCTCCATCATAGTCCACGAACAGCGTGGGGTCCTCCCAGACGCGCACCCGGGCGAGCCGCTCGCGGCCCAGCTTGGGCGCCAGCAGCTCCCAGACCGCCACCGCGATGTTCTCCGTCGTCGGCACGCGCTCGCGGAACAGCGGATCGGCGTTGAGATCGGCGTGGTCGAAGCGCTCGATGACGGTCTCCTGCACCACGCGCTTGAGCTCGGCGAGGTCGATCACCATGCCGGTACGCGGGTCGATCGGCCCGCACACGCTGACGTCGAGCGTGTAGTTGTGGCCGTGGGGCACGCCCAGCCGCCCGAACACGCGCTCGTTGTCCTCGGCGGACCAGGCCGGCACGTGGTAGCGGTGGCCGGCCGCGAACGTGAAGCGCCGCGTGGTCAGCGCGCCGCCGCTCATGCGCCGGCGACCTCCACGAAGCGCCGGGCGACCGGCTCCAGGTCGAACGCGGCCACGCGAGCGGCGCCGGCAGCGCCCAGCTCGGCTCGCAGGCCCGGATGCGTGAGCAGCGTCTCCAGCGCCGCCGCCAGCGCCCCGGGGCTGCGCGGGCTCACCAGCAGCCCCGTGCGCCGGTCCTCGACCAGCTCGGGGACGGCCGCCGCCCGGCACGCCACGATCGCGAGCCCCGCCGCCATGGCCTCCGTGAACACGATGCCGAATCCCTCCTGGATGGTGGGCAGACAGAAGCAGTCCGCGCCCACGTATTCTACGGCCAGCGCCTGTCGCGAGATGTCGCCGAGGAACGTCACGCTGTCGCCGAGGCCCAGCGTGCCGTGCAGCGCTCGCAGGCGGGCGGACTCCGGGCCCTCTCCTACGATGCGCACGCGCACGGCCGGGATTCGCTCCCGCAGGCGCGCGGCGGCGCGCAGCAGGTCGTCCAGGCGCTTGCGCGGGTACATGCGGGCGACCGACAGCACCGTCGGCGCCCGCCGCCGCGGCGCGCCGGCGGCGGCGAAGCGGCGGCGCCACTCGCCGAGATCGATCGGCTCCGGCACGACGGCCAGCCGCTCGTCCGGCACGCCGTAGACGTCGCGGGCGACGGTGGCCGAGTAGCGGCTGGGCACGACCACCCGGTCGGCGCGCTCGGTGTTCAGCCGTTCCCAGCGCGCCTGCCGCGCCAGCAGCCAGCGCACGAGGCCGCGCTCGTTGCGCAGCTCGTCGGCGATGATCCCCTTGAGCGCCACGATGAAACGCGGTGTCGCCCGACCGTCGAGCGCCGGAGGCCCTGCGAAGGCGCTCCGACGGCGAGCCCAGAGGAAGCCGTCCAGGTCCACGCCCACGACGACGTCGGCGTCGGGCGGATGCGCGGCGACGTGCGCGTTGTAGAGCCAGCGGTCCAGCGTGTGAAAGCCCGTGCGCCGGCCCAGCGGGCGGCGGCGCACGGCGTGGCCCAGGCGCTCGAGGCCGCGGACGAGGCCGTCCAGCGCGACCCAGGTGCCGCTGCCCTCGGTGGGATTCGCCGGTGTGGAGCTGAGGAACTCGAACCGCACGCGGGGCTCAGCGCCCCTGGAACTTCGGCCGCCGCTTCTCGAGGAAGGCGCGCGTGCCCTCCCGGTAGTCCTCGCTGGTCATCGCCTCGATCTGCAGGGCGCGCAGCCGCGCGCGACTCTCGTCGTCCCAGCCGGCCAGGTAAGCCTGGATCGCGGCCTTGGAGCCGCACACCGACAGGGGCGCGTTGTCGGCGAGCGTCGCGAGGTAGTCGTGGGTCGTGCGCTCCAGCTCGGCCGGCGGCACCAGGCGCTGGATGAAGCCGATCGCCAGCGCCTCGCGGTCGCTGACCGTGCGGGCCGAGAACAGGATGTCCTTGGCGTAGGCCGGTCCGACGAGGTCTACCAGCTGGCCGATGGCGTCGAGCGGATAGATGATGCTCAGCCGCGCGGCCGGGATGCCGAACTTCGAGCCCTCGGCGGCGAAGCGCAGGTCGCACGCCATCGCGATGCCCATCGCGCCGCCCATGCAGTAGCCGTGGATCATCGCGATCGTGGGCTTGGGGCACGCGCGCACGGCGGCGTAGGCCGCGGTCGTGGTCGCGTTGTAGCGCAGCGAGGTCTCGCTGTCCTTGCGGCTCTCGGGGAACTCGGAGATGTCGGCGCCGGAGGCGAAGGCCTCGGTCCCGGCGCCCCGGAACACGATCGCCCGCACCGAGTCGTCCTTGGTCAGGCCCTCGGTGAGGCGCGCGATGTCGGCCCACATCTTGAGCGTGATCGCGTTGCGCATCCGCGGCCGGTTGAAGACCACGGTGGCGACGGCGCCATCGTGCTGCACGAGGATGTCGTGACTCACGGCGGGTCAGTGTACCAGAGGCGTACCATTGACCGAGCCGTCGCTAAGATCGCCGCGGCCGCCGAGCGCTGCCGGCGCGTCATCAAGAACTTCCTGGCGCTGGCGCGCCAGCGGCCGCCCGAGCGCGGCCCCGTGATCCTGCGCCAGGTCATCGACGAGGCGGTCGAGCTGCTGGCCTACGAGCTGCGGACGGACAACGTCACGGTCGCCGTGAAGGCGGCGCCGTCGCTGCCGGTGCTCTCGGCCGACGCCCACCAGCTCCACCAGGTGCTCGTCAACCTGCTCGCCAACGCCTACCACGGCATGCGCCAGCAGCCGGGGCCGCGCGCGCTGACGATCACCACGCGCCACGATCCCGAGCGCGCACGCGTGCACGTGGACATCGCCGACACCGGGCCCGGCATCCCCGCCGAGATCCGCGAGCGGATCTTCGAGCGGTTCTTCACGACCAAGCCCGCCGGTCAGGGCACGGGCCTGGGGCTGTCGCTCTGCCGGGGCATCGTCGCCGAGCACGGGGGCGAGCTCACCGTCGAGAGCGAGGTCGGCCGGGGGTCGACGTTCACGCTGAGCCTGCCGGTCGCCGCGCGCCCGGCCCCGGCCGGCGAGGCGCGGGCGGCCCCGGCGCCGCCGCCGATCGCCTCCCGGCGCATCCTCGTCGTGGACGACGAGCGCGACCTGGCCGAGGTCGTCGCCGAGGAGCTGCAGCGCGACGGGCACCGCGTCGAGACGGCCGCGAACGGCACGGACGCGCTGGGCCGGCTCGCGCGCGAGCCGTTCGACCTCGTGATCTCCGACACCAAGATGCCGGTGATGGACGGCCTGGTCTTCTTCCACGAGATCGGCCGCCGGTTTCCGGCCCTGCGGCAGCGCGAGATCTTCATCACCGGCGACGCGCTCGACGCCGACAAGATCCGGGCGCTCGAGCTGACCGGCGCCCCCTACCTGTCGAAGCCGTTCGACCCGGGCGCGGTGCGCAACCTCGTCCGCCGGAGCCTGGCCGCCGCGAAGTAGTGGGTGGTGGCGGTGGGAGGAATTGAACCTCCGACACGGGGCTTATGAGACCCCTGCTCTGCCGCTGAGCTACACCGCCGAGGAGGGTTCGACCGCAGCGCAGCGACGCGAGTGTACCTCAGGATGAGGCCGCGCGCCTGACAACCCCCGAGCGCGCAACGCCCTCCCCTCCTGCTGCAAGCGCCACCTTCCTCTAGCGAAATTCGTCGTGGCGACGCCGCTGCAGACCCCGCCGGCGTGGCGCCGCCAACTCGTTGTGTTTCCTACACGTCGCCGGTCGCGTGCCAGCCGCCGGCGGCCGTGGTCCTGCCGTTGCTCTCTCCTGCCAGCAGCCTTCGACCAAGGAGTCGACCCGTGAACGTCGCCCGGTGCCTGTCCCTCGTGCTCCTCGCCGCCCTCGTCTCCGCCGCCCCCGCCGCCGCCGCACCGACCGCGCAGTCCTGGGAGGAGATCGGCGGCTCCGCCAGCGGCAACGGCCTCAGCACCAGCCAGCTCGGCGTCGTGCCCGAGCACCGCAACGTCTCCGTCGTGATCGACTCGACGGGCCGGCCGGTCGTGGCCTACACGGACTGGGCGGACATCGAGGTCCGCCGCTGGAACGGCACGGCGTGGGAGATCCTCGGCCGCCCGGGCAACGGCCACCTGCCGCAGCTGGCGATGGACTCCACCGGCCGCATCTACCTGGCCTGGATGCAGTTCATCCCGGCGACCGGGAGCTGGGAGATCTATCTCGTCATGCGCGACCCCGCCGGCGGCGACTGGCAAGAGCTTTCCGGCTCGGGCAGCGGCAACGGCATCACGGGCAACGACGGCCGGCCGAACATCAACTCCTTCTCGCTGGCGCTGGCACCCGACGGCACGCCGTGGGTGGCCTACGACACCTATCCGACTGCCGGCGTCGACTTCACCTCGCAGACGAGCGGCGTGTCGGCCAACAGCCAGCAGGTCTTCGTCAAGCGCTACGCGGGGCCCGCGGCAGGCTGGGTCTTCGTCGGCTCCGGGCGCGACGGCGGCGGGGCCAGCAACGCGCCGAGCTTCGTCTTCACCAACGCCGACGGCAGCGCGAACTTCGCGCTGCACGGCGCGCTCAGCCCGACGCTGACCATCGCCCCCGACGGCACGCCCGTCGTCGCGTTCATCTATACGACGTCGTTCACCACCGGCAACCCGCCCGAGTTCAACGGCCTCAACGACGACATCTACGCGGTGGCCTGGAACGGCACCGCCTGGGTAGCGCTCGGCCCAGCGGTGCCGTCGACGCCCGACGGCGCCGGCCTCGGCGCACCAGGCGGCATCAGCGCCAGCGAGGGCTGGTCGGTCGAGTCCTACCTGGACCGGATGGACCGGCCCTACATCATCACCGGAAGCGACGGGGCGCCCGTGCTTGGCTGGGGCGAGACGACGGAGAGCGGCGACGCTCACCGCGTGTTCGTGCGCCGCTGGAACGGCACGACCTGGGACGGCCTGGGATCGGCGACCGGCCAGCTGCAACAGATGCCGATCGCCGACGACCTCTCGCTGGCGCCGGGCCTCAACGGTCCCATCGCCGCCTGGTCGGCCGGCAGCTCCGCGACCGCGCCGGCGATCCACGTGCTAGCCTGGGACTCGCGCACGAGCCGCTGGACCGAGCTCGGCATGGGCTCCTCCTCGGGGACCGGCATCTCGGGTCCCACGATGCACGCCTTCACGCCGTGGATCACCGTCGATCCGGCTGGCACGCCGACGGTGACGTGGATCGACAGCGCGCGCCCGGTGGACTACGGCCAGGCGTACCTGAGGACCTTCAATCCTCGCCTGTTGCCCGACCTCACGGTGACGGCGCTGCCCACGCCCGCCGGCGCCTACATCGGCCAGCGCCTGACGATCTCGAGCACCGTGCGCAACGTCGGCGGCGGCACCTCGGCGAGCACGCCGCTGACGTTCTATCTCTCCACCGGCACCGCGCCCGGCGCGGGTGACGTCACGCTCGGCTCGCGCATCATCCCCATGCTCGGCGTCAACGGCACCAGCACGGCCGGCACGACGATGACGATTCCCGCCGGCACCGCGCCCGGCACCTACCAGGTCATCGCGGTCGTGGACCCGGCCGGCGGCGTGCTGGAGCGCAACGAGACGAACAACTTCCGGGCCTCGTCGCCGATCGCGGTGACGCCGTTCCGGCCCGACCTTCAGGTCGCCAGCGTGAGCGCTCCGGCCAGCGGCGCCGCGGGGCGGCCGCTCACCGTGACCCACACCCTGCGCAACGTCGGGCCCGCCCCGGCCGGTCCGTTCGTGCTGCGCTTCTTCCTCTCGAGCGACACGACGCTGGACGGCGGCGACGTCACCCTCGGCACGCGCGCATTCGGGGGGCTGGCGGCCGGCGCGATCAGCACGCTGGCCACGGTGCTGACGGTTCCGGCCACCACCCCGGTCCCGGCGACCTACCACGTCATCGCGGTCGCCGACCCGATGGGCCAGGTGGAGCTGCGTGACGACAACGACAGCGCGGCCTCTGGCGCGATCGCGGTCACGGCGTACCTGCCCGACCTCGCGATGAGCCTCGACGCGGTGCCGGCCAGCGGCGCCGCCGGCCGTCCGCTGGCCGTCCGCAACACCGTGCGCAACGTCGGTCCGGCGCCGGCCGGCCCCTTCGTCGTGCGCTTCTATCTCTCGACCGACACCACGTTCGACCCGGGCGACGTCCTGCTCGGCTCCCGCATGCTCGGCGGGCTGGGCGCCGGCGCCAGCAGCACGGCGACCACGACGCTGACGATCCCCGCCAACACGTCGGTGCCGGCGCAGTACTCGATCATCGCCGTCGCCGACGCGGCGGGCCAGGTCACCGAGCTCGGCGAGGACAACAACACGGCCGCCTCGGCCGCGATCAACGTCGCCGCCTACCTGCCGGACCTGACCATCGCGATCCAGCCGATCGCCGCCTCGGCTGCCAGCGGCGCCACGGTGACCGTCACGACCATCACGCGCGACCTCGGCCCCGCGCCGGCCGGCGCCTACGCGATCCGCTTCTTCCTCTCAACCGACGCCCAGCTCGACTCCGGTGACGTGCTGCTCGCCACCCGCACGATCAGCAGCCTGGCGGCCGGCGCCAGCCGCACGGACGCCACCACGCTCACCGTGCCCGCCGGCACCGCCGCCGGCACGTACCAGGTGCTCGCGTTCGTGGACGCGCTCGGGCAGGTCACCGAGCTGGACGAGACCAACAACCTGGCCGCCTCCACGCCGCTCTCCGTCGCCGCCGCCGCTCGCTGAGAGCCGGTTCGCCGCGCTCCGTCCCCCCGGCCGGGCGCGGCCCGCCGCCCACCGCCGTGCCCGTGAACTCGTGTCGGTGGCGAATCGTTTGCTATATAATCCGCCCGGTATTCGGCGGTAGCGGTTCCGCTACTCATACGTCTGGCCGGGCACGGCTCGGAGGAACCTTCACATGCAGTTCCGCACGCGACCATGGCACGGCGATGGTGCGCTCCTGGGCACTCTCGAGGACGACGAGGACGACCTCGACGAGGACTTGGAGGACGACGACGACGAGG